>JABSSK010000050.1:0-14394 GCA_013214265.1 Saprospiraceae bacterium
CCGGGTACGGCAGTTGCCGTGATGGTTGGTGGAGATTTGGTTTGGTCAAAAGGACTGGGATATGCCAGTGTAGCACATGAGGTGGCAGTTGACCCTAACCGGACATTGTTCCGGATTGGTAGTGTGTCGAAGCCTTTCACAGCAGCAGCACTGGGTGTACTCTATGAGGAAGGTAAGATCGATTTGGATATTCCTATTCAGGAATATGTACCAGAGTTTCCTGAAAAAGATTATCCGATCACATTGAGGCAGATAGCTGGTCATGTTGCTGGTATTCGCCACTATCAGGGGCAGGAATTCTTGAGTACCACATATTATGCAACCGTAACGGAGGGATTATCCATTTTCAGTGGGGATGATTTACTTTTTGAGCCAGAAACAAAGTACATGTACTCTAGCTATGGCTGGAACTTGATTAGTGCTGCTATTGAGGGTGCTTCCGGGAAACCTTTTTTGACCTTTATGTCTGATTATGTTTTTGACCCTTTAGGTATGGCTCATACCTCAGCGGACTATGCTAACCGCATTATTCCTCACCGAACAGATTTTTACGTTCGAGATAAAGCATTGGGCTACATACCGGCGCCTTATGTTGATAATAGCTATAAGTGGGCAGGTGGTGGTTTTGTAGCATCGGCAGAAGATGTGGCTCGTTTTGGGCATGCCCATTTGACCGAGCAGTTACTGGATTATGCGACCATTCAGGAATGGATCATGCCACAGACCTTAAAAAATGGGGAATCAACAGGTTATGGTATTGGTTGGGTATCGGGTGAAGACGATCAGGGAAATCAATGGTTCGGTCACAGTGGTGGCTCTGTTGGTGGGATTACACAACTGATCATTTTTCCAGAAAAATCGGTCGTAGTGGCTATGTTAACCAATATTAGCCCAGTTAATTACAAGTCAACACACCTTAAAATCGCTCAGTGTTTCATGCGTTAAGGGAATCTGAAGAAGTATTAAAGTAATGTTTTTATTGGATTGGTATACCCTAAAGCCGACATAGGTAGTCGTTAGATATGCGTGTATTGGGGTATTTTCCTTTCATTAAAAACAATCACCTATGAGAACTAATCGTTTGTTTGGCTTACTTATAGCCTGTTTGTTCAGTACTTCATTAGTGGCACAGATTGATATCGTTCCTCGGTTTGGGGTACACGCTTCCGGCTTGGATGCGAAGCTTGCCGATTTTAAAACGGAAGCGAGTACAGGCTGGAATGCAGGTATAGATTTACAACTTGGTCGAGGAATGGTTTACTTACAACCTGGTGCTCATTATCATCGGTTCAATGCAGATTTGACTAGTAATCCTGATATAGAAGGTGCCCTAGAATTAAAGGGTAAAACCACCATTTCACAGATAAAAACACCTCTTAATTTGGGCGTAAGGCTCACAGGGGAAGACGGACTAATAGACGTTTATGCTCTGGGTGGGGTAGTACCCACCTTCTTAATGGGGGTGCAAGAAAGCGAAACTTTTGCTTTTGATGAGGGGGATTTAAATGACTTCACCTGGGGAACTAATGTTGGGTTAGGACTTAATGTGTGGTTCCTAAATTTGGACGTACGCTATGAGTGGGGACTTACAGATTTTCTGGTCGATAGCAGCGCGAAAAACAATGTCTTTACAGCAACCGTTGGGGTACGCTTCTAATACTTTAAGTTGTTGATCTGACTTTTCAGAACTAGTAGGTGAACCTTCCTTCGTGTATAAGGTATTGTTTAACCTAATGAATGCTAAATGATGAAAGAACTTTCATCATTTAGCATACTTAACAATTTTAATGTCAATGGCGTGGCGTTAAATTTTGAGTAAGATTGCCACTTGGCTACTATTTATCAATTTCAAGAACCATAGCTACAGCATTTTTACCATTACGTTCGGCATCGAATGAAATGGTATTTCCTGCTTTAAATCGAGTTGTTCGTATACGTTGGTCACCTAGTGCGACTTTTAATTTCTCTGCATAGGTATTACCCCGTGCCGCATTAACCCGTTGATTCAATACCTGATAGTTCAGTTTTTCTTTACTGACTACAATAGCAATGCGATCCCGATTACCGAGTTGGTCAGGTGACATGGAGTAGTCTCTTGGGAATAGTCGGGTGCCGGTAATTCCACAATAAGGAGAATGTTTCTCTGTGTATGGGAACAAGACATAACTGCTTCCGTCGGTTTCTTCTCCAAGGATATAGACGTAGCATTCAATGGAATTAGCTAGTAAAACTTTGAATTTATCGTCGGGTTGTACTGGGCGCAACGTCCTAAAAACAATATCACCGACTTGTGTCATGGGGAGAATGGCTTCTCGTTGGGTATCAAAAATTCCAAACTCTACCGCAAGTCGATTATCATCAAAGGCTTTATCATCTGCACTACCCATAGGATGGATACCATAGGCTTCGCGTGTAAAGTGCTCAAAGTCGGGGTATCTCACCCAAGCAATTCCGTCACGGCCCCAACTGGAGCCCCAGCTATTCATGATTTGAAAAGAGCCGCCTTCTTTTTGGTCATCATATCCGATGATGCACATAGCGTGGCCACCAAACCCTTGCATATTGTAATCGCGTCGGCTAGGACGCCAAGTACTCTGGCCCCGCATTGGTGTCATGAATGAGCCACCAACCATCATGCCGATCACAACGGGAGCACCCTGAGCAAGGTGTTGCTTGATACCGATGACATCGGGTTTGTAGTTATTGGCACCAACCGTTAATCGATTATATCCGGTAATACGATATTGCTGTCCCTTTTGAATATCTGAACGGGAAGGATAATTCGAACAGGATCGTTCATCATATCCAAATTGGGTTAGGGGTAGCGAACCGGACTGGCTCATGGATTTCATTGCATCAAGCATATAGGCACCTTGGCAATTGGCCAAATGTATCTGATTGTAGAGATATGCCGGACTAAAAGCGATACGATCTGGATTTTGTCCAGTTGCTCTTGCTTGTAGGATGGTACGAGCTGCATATGCACTAGCCCAACCCACGCAGGAACCTTGGCGGCCCTGATGGGAACGCGTAGGTGCATACTGTTCCAGTGACACCCTAGTTGGTAGCCCAGAAGAACCGGAACTGTAACTTAAAGGTTCGAAAACTTTTGCACTGTCAAACCGCTCCTGACTGAGGGAAGCACCTAGCTCATAAAAAGAGTCAGAAGGTTCTGATTCATCAATTGGCCCTAGAAGCATTTCTTGGCCACCTAAAAAGAAAAACCAAAAAGCACCAATAATCAGAATTGGAATACTGTATTTGGGTTTTCTAAAAACGAATAATAGAACCAACGGTAAAATGCGTAAAAGACCGTTGCGTTGATTATTGGTACCCTGATTTCCACGGTTGGGCTGATTTTGCCGCGGGTCATCTTTTTCCATTCTGATAGGCATAGTAAATGGATTTTGTTTTATATCTGTAAGGTAAAAAAAGAGACTGAGCTCCTCGCTACTTTGAGGAACTCAGTCTCTGTTCTTTTGATAAAAAGAAAGGAAATCTGTTAGTTCGGTACTGGAGTAACAGGTTGTCCTTCCTTGTCTAGCATAACTACATCGCCGAAGCCGAGTTCTTTCAATCGGTCAGCTTGCGTGTTGGCATCACCCACCACAACGTAGATCATCTTTGAGGGGTCCATATATTTGCGGATTAATCCTTTAGCCTGATCGAGTGACATATCCATCGTTACTTTTTCTTCTTGCTTGAAGTAATCAATTGGAAGGTTGAAAGTTGAGATGTTTTCAAGAATTCCAATTTTGTCACCTAGTGTTTCGAAATCCAGTGCATTCCCTTTGAGAATGTTGTTCTTGGTTTTTTCAAGATCTTCCTCATTGTATTCTTCTGGGTAGCTACTTAAAATATCACGTATCAGAGCTGCGGACTCGAGCGTTACATTGGATCGTACAGAAGAAGAGGTAGCAAAGAAGCTTTGGTTTTGACGGCGGGGTACGCCACTGTATACGCCATAGGTGTATCCCTTTTCTTCGCGGAGTTGTTGGAATAAGCGTGATGAGGTACCACCACCAAGCCTTTGATTGACGAAGTTAAGGGCTGCAAAATCCTCATCGTTACCAGTAATGGAGGGCATTCCGATATACAGAACGGATTGTTTTGCAGCTGGAATATCTACAAAATATACTTGTGGTTGGTCAGTGCTTACTGCCATAGGCATCTCAGGAAGACTCACATCTGTTGATTCCCAGTTTGCTGCCAATGATTCAAGTGATTTCATCACTTGTTGCTTAGTAATATTACCAGCAACATGGAAACTAGAAACAGATGGTGAAAAATTGCCATCATAAAAAGCTTTCAAATCATCTAGAGAAATGGTAGAAACCGTTTCTTCCATACCGGAGGTAGGCATGGCCATCGGGCTATCAGCACCATAAATTAATTTGGAAAAGACCAAGCTAGCAATAGTGTTTGGTTGGCCAGCTCTTTGTTTAATTCCGGTAAGTGCAGCGACTTTGAGGCGCTCAAACTCATTTGCATCCCAGCGTGGTTCAAGAAGAATTTCTTCAAATAAAGTGTAGGTATCATCAAATTTTCTGGACAAGCAATTACCAGAAATCTGGATGAATTCTGGGCTGGTGAACATGCCTAGGTTGGCTCCTAGTTGTCCAATTGCATCCTGTAATTGTTCGGGTGTTTTATTTGCAGTACCCTCCATCATGACATCCGTAATCAGGTTGGCTGTACCGGCTTTTCCAGCTGCATCCAGAAGCTTACCTCCTTTAATGCGTAGGCTAAAATTAACCAGCGGTAATTCTTCATTGGTGATTCCATACACCTTCAAGCCATTGGACAAGGTGGCTGTCCAGATTTCAGGTTCCTTGACCACTGGGGCTTCCCCTAATGCTGGGATAATGCTGCGATCGATAGCAGATGGCGTTTTTTCGAATGATTCATTGCCCTCAGGTAAAGGCATGGCTTCTGCGCCCTGTACAATTTCTTCTTCGATGACTTCAGCTATTTGAGACCCATCAACAGCCAACGAGGCTTGACCCATAGGTACAAAGCTGGGCAACACATAGGGCTTATCTTTGATGTATGTGTCATAAACACGCCTTACGTCTTCCTTCTTAACAGCTAGAATGTTCTTTATTTGATCTTTTAAAGCATCAGGAGAGCCGTCAAATATATTAGCATCAGCCAGCTGAAACGATTTACCGAAAACACTAGATAAACCATTGTAGAAACTAGTCTCCTGACGGTTTTTAATACGTTCCATATCTCGAGAGTCGATTTCATTTTCCTCGAACATTAACAGAGCTTGTTCTACTTCAAACAAAACAATGTCAAGGTCTGTATTAGGATTGGCCCGTACCCTGATGTTAAATGTACCTGCTAATTCAGATGGAGAGAAAAATGAACTGGCACTGGGTGCTAGATTTTCATCCTCGACAATTACTTTGTACAGAGGTGCACGTTTGCCCTGAGATAAAATTTGACCTAGAAAAGACAGTGCATAAGAGTCAGGATGTCCGTCCTCAACTGCAGGCCATACCATGCGCATCTCTGGTAATTGAGCGAAATTATCTTCATGCATCAATTTGATGGTCTTATCAATTGCTACAGGTTGAGGGGCCATTGGTGTAGGTTCTCCTTTGGAGGGAATTTCACCGAAATATTTTTCAACCATTGTCTTGACTTCTTCCGGGTCAAAATCGCCAGCAATCACCATAGTGGCATTATTAGGGCCGTACCATTTGTCATAAAATTCTTTTACATCATCAATAGTAGCGGCTTGTAGGTCTTCAAGACTGCCAATTACTTGCCAGTTATACGGGTGACCTTCAGGGTAAATAGCCTTGTCAATAACGTAACTCGTATGGCCATATGGCTGGTTGTCAACACGCTGGCGTTTTTCATTTTTAACAACCTGCTTTTCATTTTCAAGTACAGGAACGGTTACTGTATTGATCATAAAACCCATGCGGTCCGCCTCCATCCATAAAATCCGCTCTAGCGCATCATTAGGTATAGTTTCATAATAAATGGTGCCATCGCGCCAGGTACCGCCATTAAAGTTACCACCAAGATCTTCGATGGACTTAAAGAAGTTGCCTTTGCCAACATTTTCTGAGTTCTGGAAAAGCATATGTTCAAAAAAATGGGCAAACCCAGTACGGCCAGGTTTCTCCCGATTAGAACCCACATTGAAAAGAATGGCTACGGAAACAATTGGGTCGGATTTATCCTGATGGAGAATGACATCCAAACCATTATCGAGCTGGTATTTTTCATAATCGATTTTGAATTCGGGAGCATTCGCCCCCATGTTACCACCCATATTGGAACAGCTACATGCCAATATGATTATAGCAAAAGTGATATAAAGATTTCTAATACTCATAAGTCCCTTTTTATATGCTAAAGTAGATAAATATGTAGTCTTACAATACATGTAGAATGTCAGCAGGTTGATAAATAGGATAGTTTTTCTGGGATGAACTTATATATTAAGCCATGAATAACATGTAGCGTAGAACATATCATTGGTATGCGTCCTGAAAATAATTCGTGAATTTGTCTGGTGTATTGTAACCTAAGTGAATAGGTGCACGTAAATAGAGAATAACTCGTTCTTTGATTCGCTAGTCACAACCCTATCACTTTCATGCACACTAGAAACACTACGACAACAACACCAAGGGGGTCAGTGAATAAGATACTGTTCATTCTTGAACTGCTTACACTTGACGACACCCAACGCATTCTCGATTTTTTTAGGGATTACCAACAAGGATCCTACTTGGACTTGTTAGTATCTACTCAACTGGAATCGAGCAAGCTGGAAATTTTGCTTGAGCGATTAACAACAGCTAATGTACTTATCGAAACCACTTCCATTTACGGGACTGAGTTTGAGGTAAATTTTCATCGGCTTCGCATTATTTCCAAATTTACTAAAGAGCTTTCTTACACTATTCCCAAGCAAGCTTTAGCTATTTAACGACACTTCCGTTTACCATATTGGAG
The DNA here is from genome assembly GCA_013214265.1 of Saprospiraceae bacterium. Lineage (GTDB taxonomy): Bacteria > Bacteroidota > Bacteroidia > Chitinophagales > Saprospiraceae > DT-110. The sequence continues at coordinate 6,982 of JABSSK010000050.1, forward strand.
AGTATCTGTCATGGATGCTCTCCAAACTAGTTTTGCACAATATGTGGAAAACGCATGTGAATTATGGTGTATAAAAAGAATTGCCAGGCCTTTCCTTTTTTTCTAAATTTAGATAACAAATGATCGTTACAGATGATTAACGACTTTTGTCCTATAAATAGTGATTTCTTTTTTGGGTTAGGACGAGACATTTTTCGTGATCTAAGGATGTGGAAACCTTGATCAATTGTATGTTTGGCAATAATGATATTTCACATGGCTCGTCCAACTAGTCATGGTAAGCGGGTCCGTTAAGTAAATACTACACGGGCCCCTTGTTTTTTGCTTCCAAATCTAAATTTCCGTAATAGTTTGTTTCTTGCCCGGTCATTAATTTAGTGAGATAGGTTATCTGTCCGGTATGGTAGGAAGTATGCTCGGTCACATGGATTAGCATACTCATTCCGCTTTCCTGAAAAACCTGTACGTTATAGATTTGGATAAGGTTGGCGGCTGATATTTTGGTTAGTATCGGATTGACTTGTTGTTCTACCCAATCTATTTTATCCAAGAGTACTTTTTTGGTTTCGTTTTGGTTAGGATCAAATTCTGTTGACCGGTTCCGATGGTCTGGCATATCCCCCAGGCCACTGATGAGCCATTGGGTTGTATTACCACAGATATGCAGGACTAAATGACCTACACTATTGGATACTTCGTTAGGGCGAACCCAAATTTGTTCTTCGGTAAGGGTACTCAGGCACTGACGAATTCGGTTAAATGATTCTTCGAATAGCCGCCTGCGGACCTCGGCTATCAAGTTAGTGACGAATATTTTAGAAAAGGTATTGGATTCCATAAGGTTTTGATCACATGGGTGGCAGCACAACTGTAACTAGCTATGGTACATTACAGTTGTGCTGTTCGTTCTTTGACTCAAGTGATTTTCGGATGCACTTAGGTGTTGAGTGCACCACAAACACTAATAACCTGCCCAGACACATAAGATCCCAGATCAGAGCCTAAGAAAACGCAGGTATCCGCAATTTCGGTTGCTTTTCCAAAGCGCTTTAATGGAATATTACTCAGATAGCTATCGCGGGTTTTTTCATCCAGAGAATCGGTCATATCTGTTGCAATGAAACCAGGAGCGATGGCATTGACACGTATGTTTCTGGACCCCATTTCTTTAGCTAGGGATTTCGTAAAGCCAATGATTCCTGCTTTGGATGCGGCATAGTTAGCCTGACCAGCATTACCAGTGATACCCACAATTGAGCTCATATTAATTATGGATCCACCACGATTCTTCATCATGGGACGCAAAGCATGTTTGCTTAGATTAAAAACAGATTTTAAGTTGACATGCATCACTTTATCCCATTGTTCTTCGGTCATACGAAGCATAAGCGTATCCTGAGTTATTCCGGCATTATTGACTAGGATATCTATTTTTCCAAATGCTTCCGTTACGGTTTTAATGAGTGCTTCAGCTTGCTCAAAAGAGGCAGCGTCGGATTGTATAGCCATAGCTTTTACCCCCTCGGCAGCACAGGCATCCTCAATAGCTTTAGCTTGTTCTGCAGACGAGCGATATGTAAAAACTACATGGGCACCATTTTCTGCAAAACGGCGAACAATAGCTTCCCCGATTCCTCTTGAACCTCCAGTAACCAAGGCTACTTTATCCTTAAGCAATTTCATATTCTTATTTTATTGGTTTATCGATTGAATTCGAAGGCCAAAGGTAGATATTTCTGTTAAAATCCGTAGCTTACCCCTAGTCTTGACACGGATGATTGTTCTGAATCTGTAAGAAGTATTATTATGCCCGATTGGTTATTGATGGTAGGCTATGTGCTGGGTAGCGCATGGTTGTTTGGAAATATACTCACCTGGCCATTACAGCACTTTTTCATATTTAGGGGCAAAAAATTACCTAATGGTTTTAAATATACTTTACCTCGACCCCATCAGGAGTACTGGTTAGATACCAATGAAAAAGGGCGGATTAATATTTGGTGGTTAGAAGCTGCAACGCATTCTAAAGGAATAATTCTTTATTGTCATGGTAATTCAGGTAATCTGGCTTCATGGAATCCAACCCTATCATTTTTATCGGAGCAAAGCTTTGATCTGGTGGCCTTTGATTATCGTGGGTATGGTAAAAGCGTAGGTCCCCGATCTCAGGAACGCCTTTATGTAGACGCAGAGGCCGTATTACGTTGGTTGGTTCAGAAGAAACCCGATCAGCCTATCCTACTCTACGGGCGATCCATGGGTTCAACATTTGCAACTAGGGTAGCTATCCACCCGCAAGTGAAACTGTTGGTCCTGGAAACTCCCTTTTCAAGTATGAAAGATTTGTTTTACACCTACTACCCAATTTTACCTCGTATTTTTTATTTTTCTTACCCAATGCCAACCACTGATTATTTAAAACAAGTGGATGTGACCGTACTTGTTTTTCATGGTACAAAAGACTGTGTCGTACCTTATCGAAACGCAAAAAAGTTGTTTCCATATTTGAAAGAATCGGATGCGTTTTTTCGAATTGAGGGGGGAGATCATTTAGATATTGCAACATTTGAGCGCTATCGGTGTGAGATGAAAAATAAGTTGGATCGTTTATTTTAATTTATCAGCTAGGTATTGCCCTGTATACGACGCTTTGACTTGTGTCAGTTCCTCGGGTCTGCCTTGGAACATGAGTTCTCCACCATTCTTGCCACCTTCTGGCCCCAGATCAATAACGTAATCAGCCGACTTGATGATTTCCATATTATGCTCAACGATTAATACGGTATGTCCTTTGTCAACTAGAGCATTAAGTGCATCCAGTAAGCGCCGAATATCATGGAAATGGAGCCCAGTTGTTGGCTCATCGAAAATAAAGAGTATATGATCTTGACTCTTTTCTTTACTCAAAAAAGAAGCTAGTTTGACGCGTTGCGCTTCTCCACCGGAAAGTGTACTACTTGACTGTCCCAGTTTAACATAACCCAAGCCTACATCTTGCAGGGGTTTGAGCTTTTGAACGACTTCGGGGACTTCAGCAAAGAAATCCATAGCCTCATCGATACTCAGGTTGAGGATGTCAAAGATGGATGCATCCTGATAAGTGACATCAAGGACTTCTTGTTTAAATCTTTTCCCTTCACACACTTCACAAACCAGATTTACATCGGCCAAGAACTGCATTTCAATGACTTGTTCACCTTCTCCTTTACAAGCATCGCATCGTCCGCCATCTACATTGAAAGAAAAATGTTTGGGTTTAAACCCTCTGATTTTACTTAGTTGTTGGTTAGCCATTAATGCTCTAATGGCATCATAAGCCTTTACATAAGTAACGGGGTTGGAACGAGATGATTTTCCAATGGGGTTTTGGTTGATCATTTCCACCTCGGTGATTCGATCTAATTTACCCTCAAGGCTTTGGAATAAGCCTGAAGAGCGGCTGTAATTTTCGCCTTTTATTTTTTTGAGGGCAGGGTATAGAATCTGTTTTACCAAGGTTGTCTTGCCTGATCCTGATACACCACATACCACAGACATAGCGGACAAAGGAATTTTTACGTCAATATTTTTGAGGTTATTTTCTTTTGCACCTTTAATTTCAATGAAGTCGTGTAGTGGTCTTCTTTTTTCTGGAAGGGGGATACGCATGGTACCGTTCATATACTTGGCCGTGAGGCTGTCGGCAGCATTACTATAGATTTGTTGGTATGGTCCCGCAAAGACGACTTCTCCGCCAAATATACCCGCACGAGGACCAATATCAATTAAGTAATCAGCTGCAGCAATGACATCTTCTTCGTGCTCTACTACAATAACCGTATTACCCAGGTCACGCAAAGAATGAAGAACACGCACCAGCCGATTAGTATCTCGTGGATGTAGTCCAACACTTGGCTCATCCAGAATGTACATGGAACTGGTGAGATTACTGCCTAGCGTTCTGGTTAAATTAATCCTTTGCGTTTCCCCACCACTAAGTGAATTGGATACTCTATTTAGGGTCAGATAATTGAGCCCTAGTTCCATCATAAAGTTTAACCGATTTCCTATTTCCAAAAGCAGCCTTTTGGCTATGGTGGCATCGTAATCGCTCACATCCAGTTTTTCAAAAAAGAGGGCTAGTTCATCAATTGGAAGTTCAATGAGTTCTGTGATATCTTTTCCTGCTATTTTTACGTAAGTAGCCTCTTCACGCAGCCTTCCTCCATCACAGGTTGTACAACGGGTACGACCACGATATCTGGCTAGCATAACCCGATTTTGAATTTTATAAAGCTTTTCCTGAAGTTCATCAAAAAAAGCGTTTATACCGTCAAAGTAAGCGTTGCCGCTCCATAATAACCGGCGTTGATCCCTGGGAAGATCCTGATAAGGTGTATGAACTGGAAAGTCAAATTGATGGGCTTGATCAACTAATTGATTGAGCCATTGGCCATATTTTTCGCCTTTCCAACACGCAATTGCACCCTCAAATACAGAAAGTGATTTATTAGGGACAACTTTGTCCTCATCAATGCCCATAATAAGGCCAAAACCTTCACAGGAAGGACAGGCGCCGTAGGGGTTATTGTAGTTGAATAATTGAGGTGTGGGTTCTAGAAAGGTTATACCATCCAATTCGAACCTATTGTTAAAGGCTTTTTTTTCGCCTCCAATCACTTCAACAATACATGAGCCCTCACTTTCGTAAAATGCGGTCTGGATAGAATCCGCAATACGTCGCTGATTCTCTTCGTCGTCTTTTTTTATAACGAATCGATCAATGAGTACGGCTAGGCCTTGATGTTGAATGTCCTGAATTTTGTCTTGTAGTAAGGGCGCTTCACTTTCCAGATAATCTTGGATGTCGATAAGTCGCCCTGCTGGATTTAGAAAGCGGGTAAACCCTTTTTGAAGGAGTAGATCTAGTTCTTGTTTTAATGTCCGGTCCTGGTACTTATCAGACAAAGGAATGAATAATTGCACTTTGGACTCCGCTGGCTGACTATTAATAAAGTCAACAACATCCGATACTTCATGCTTACGAACTCGTTCTCCACTTATTGGAGAGTAGGTCTTTCCGATTCGAGCATAGAGTAAACGCAGGTAATCATAGATTTCGGTTAGTGTACCTACTGTGGAGCGAGCGTTACGGGTGCTAACTTTCTGTTCAATAGCAATAGCAGGACAAATACCTTTGATGAAGTCTACTTCGGGCTTCTTCATACGCATCAAAAACTGGCGGGCATAAGAAGAAAGACTTTCAACATACCTGCGTTGCCCTTCAGCGAAAAGGGTATCCATGGTAAGGGACGATTTACCGGAGCCAGAAACACCTGTAAAGACAACCAGTTTATTCTTGGGAATAAGTAGTTCTATGTCCTTTAGGTTGTTTCCCCGCGCACCTTTCATATGAATGTGATGACGCAGTGTTTTCTTTTCTAGTTGTAGTCCTTGTGTGTCTTCCATTTTTGTCGCCATGGACAGGGTTCGTTTTCCTGGATGATCGTATGGATGCCTATTTGTTTCTAGCCATTTTCTGACCGCGCAAATATACTTGAACCAATAGGTATAGAAAAATGAATTATTCAGCTAATTACAAGTTAGTAGAACGCGTTAGTTCCGAGTACCGTTTGGCCATGGTATATTAACTCACATTGGAGCTGAAAGTTGAATTCTTTTTTGGGTAAAAGTCGTTTTTGACCTATCGCAATACCAATCATTCGGAAAGGTATGTTATTGGCAATGATGCTGGTTTGATTCTGCTGTTTAGTTGTGATCTTCAGCGAACGTTAAGATTTAAGGATTTTTTTTAAAAATCATTGAGATGAGTGATAAAAGAGAGAACCAATGATTAATAGGTTAAATAAAGGAACAAGGCAGGTATTTGACCGTAATATATGGTTAAAGGCCAATCTTATATGGCCTTATTTTTTGTACTTCTTACAGCAGTTACCGCCTAAAAAAATATTTAGCTTTATTTTATGAAAGACGTTAATCTTGTGTTAAGGTCAAAAAAAAAGAAAAGATCGATAGGTTGACAAAGAAAAATCCTTTTATATTGAGGACAGAATTAAACACATCTTTTCATCATCTTAAATAAAACGTCTATAAGCGTAAACTTTTACACTTAAAATAGTTCAAGCAAGTTAATCCCATTCTAAAAGCTATTTAGGTATGCAAGTTACGCTAAATGATCAAGAGCTAATTGCTCGTTATCTAGACGGAGATGATCGTTCCTTTGAAGAACTTCTCAATCGTCACCAACAAAAGATTTATACATCTATCTATTTGTTTGTGAAGGATCAAAGTTTGGCTGAGGACATCTTCCAAGAGGTTTTTATCAAAATTATTGACACGCTCCGTAAGGGGAAATATAACCACGAAGGCAAGTTCCTGCAGTGGGCTATGCGTATTTCTTACAACATGTGTGTTGACTATTTCCGCCGCAACAAGCGCCGGCCCAAAGTTTCACCCACAGAGACATTTGATATTTTTGACGTTCTGCAAACCACGGAAGCTAATGCAGAGCAAAATATCATTCGGTCACAAACCCATGACAAGGTTCGGGTATTGGTGGACATGCTTCCTCCCGAGCAGCGAGAGGTGGTCATTTTAAGGCATTATGCGGACATGAGCTTCAAAGAAATTGCCAAATTAACTCGTGTAAGTATCAATACGGCTTTAGGGCGTATGCGTTATGCACTGATTAATATCCGCAAGATGATTGAGGAGAAAGATATTGTTCTCCAGTAGTAATAGTCGTAATCCCAAGAAATAGCCTAAGATATCGCGGGGTTTCGTACTCCGGTACAGCGTTCCAAAGGATATCCCTCTGTAAATACCTTTGGGAATCCTGAAACCGATTATTTTTAGGTCGTCTTATGGTCTCAGAAGGTTTTTAGGTGACAACCTAAACTTCTGAGGCTCTTTTACCCTCTCTCGAGTTTCCACTTTTTAGCATAGTCTTTTGCGAAGTAAGTGATAATGGCATCGGTACCAGCACGCCTCAGAGATAATAATGTTTCGGGCATAGCGGTTTCATAGTCGAGCCAGCCATTCTGGGTTGCAGCCAACAGCATAGCACATTCACCGCTAACATGATAGGCTGCAATAGGTAGAGACGATTTTTCCTTTAAAAGGTGAATAACATCTAGGTAGTGTAGTGCGGGTTTTACCATTAAAAAATCTGCCCCTTCCGCTGTATCTAGAGTAGCTTCAATGAGGGCTTCCCTTTTATTGGCTGGATCCATTTGATAAGTTTTTTTATCACCTGACTTTGGAGCAGAGTCGAGGGCGTCACGAAATGGACCATAAAAAGCACTGGCGTACTTAGCTGTGTATGACATAATTCCAGTCGTAGCATATCCATGCTTGTCTAGCTCATTTCTGATGAATCCGATACGCCCGTCCATCATATCCGAAGGTCCAAGA
>JABSSK010000050.1:14404-18347 GCA_013214265.1 Saprospiraceae bacterium
GCTCATTTTAGCTAAAATTGGAAGCGTTTGATCATTAAGGATTTGGCCTTCTTCGACTAGCCCGTCGTGTCCATCACTACTATAGGGATCCATTGCTACATCGCTGATGAGGCATACTTCCGGAAAGCGTTCCGCGATCATGCGGGCGGTATGCAGATAAAAATTATCCTCATGGTAGCTATAGGAGGCTACTTTATCTTTTAGGTGTTCTGGTATTGCCGGAAACATCATGAAGCGCTTCAATCCATAATCGAGGCATACTTCAATTTCATGTAATATCTGATCAGCTGATAGCCTTTGGCTAACCGGAAGTGAAGGTATGGTCTCTCGAATATTACTTCCGTCAACCAAGAAAAGAGGAAGAATCAGATGGTCCGGACTTACATTGGTTTCGCGTGTCATTTCGCGAATTGCTTCACTTCTTCGATTACGTCGTGGTCGTTGGTTCATTGGGCTGCGGAATTAAAGGGTGTTTGTTAGGGTTTTCGGGAACCGGATCATACCCGTGGCCACCCCAGGGGTGACATCGGCCAATTCTTTTCATACCTAGCCAGAGTCCTTTCCAGAGCCCCCATTCGGAAAGCGCACCAACCGAGTAGTGCGAGCAGGAAGGATGGTATTGGCACTTGTTTTGTCCTAATAAAGGGGACAATGTTTTTTGGTAAATGCGTATAAAAAATATAAGTATTTTGCTCACAATATTCGCTTTAGAAGGAAACGGTTTCGGAAGTTGCACCTTTTCTGAATAATAGTGTTCCTTGTTTCCGCTTGGGTCCTATGATATGCATGATGTTTTTTTGATCATCATATAAATCCAGTAATACGGCGTTGTTTACGGTTAATTTTTTCAAGGAAGGTACATCCGTAATCTCAAGATAGCACCAAACAGCTAGATAATCATCACTAATCTCTTTACCTAAAAAATTGAAGTCAGCGGGTACTCCATTGATCGTAAAGGAAAGCTGCTTGCGCAGGTAGCGACCAAGGTATGCTTCCGCATCATCCCGCTCATTTTCGGTGCAAAGGTGCAAATCATCAGCACCACCTAGCGCGAGGGCATCTTCCAGATCGTCCAAAAAAATGTGCAAGCTCATTTGTAACGCTTCTTCATCTTCGTTGTATTCAGCCATACAACGGCTCACATGAAACTTATGCCAATCAGCATCACCTAGAATGGGTGATGTAGCTAAGGTAAACCACAGGAAAAAAAACCACATAACTCAAATCATTTACACGATTAAAACGTCATAACCTGACGAATAGATCAGATTAAAAAGGAATTCTTTCTAGTGCCATAATCAGGGAAATACCTGCTGCTGCACCAGAAATGAAAAGGTTCCATGACCGCTGATAAATATTCAAAACAGTTATAGCAAGGTATGCTGAGAGTAAAATCAATCCTACAATAAGCAGTTGACCTAATTCTACCCCTACATTGAAAGCAAACAATTGATTAATAAAACCCTCTTCCTGGCCAGGAAGAACAAGCGATTTGAAAAAGTTTGAAAAGCCCATGCCATGGATTAAACCAAAAAGAAGGGCAAATAAGTAATTTAAGCGCAGGCGACGATCAAAGGTGCCTAGTACCTCTTGATCATGTCGGTGGACAATAACATTATAAATTGCGGTTAGAAATATGGTTACCGGAATTAAAAACTCAATTAATTCCCCATGGATTGGGATAACATTCATGGCCGCCATAGCCAGTGTAATGCTATGTCCGATGGTAAAAGCAGTAACTAAAATGGCAACTTTTCGCCATTCTTCAAGTCGATAGATAGCACATAATGCTACAATAAAAAGGATATGATCATACCCCTGAACATCGGCAATATGTTCAAACCCTAATTGTAAATACGTTTGGAATGTGGATTGCATAAGAAAAATGAATCTTTTTACAAAAGTAATCAAACCACAAAAAAAGAAGCCTTTCCTGAATAGGAAAGACTTCTTTTGGATCAAATACCGAACGTATTTTATTAATACCGGTAATACTCTGGCTTGTATGGTCCTTCTGGTGTGACACCAATATATTCAGCCTGATCCTGTGATAGTATTTCTAGTTCTGCTCCGATTTTAGCTAAGTGCAAACGTGCTACTTCTTCATCTAGATGCTTGGGCAGCGTGTATACTTTATTTTCGTATTTGTCGTCGTTATGGAACAATTCGATCTGTGCTAAAACTTGATTCGTAAAAGAGTTGGACATCACGAAAGAAGGGTGCCCAGTTGCACATCCCAAATTGACTAAGCGACCTTCAGCCAGTAAGATAATGTCTTTACCATCAATAGTATACTTATCTACTTGTGGTTTGATTTCAACTTTGGAGTCACCGTGCTTTTCGTTCAGATAAGCAACATCGATTTCGTTATCGAAGTGTCCAATGTTACAAACGATGGTTTTATCATTCATTAATTTGAAGTGCTCAGCAGTCACGATGTCTTTATTACCTGTTGCTGTTACAACGATGTCAACCCGAGGGATAGCATTTTTCATTTGTATCACTTCGTATCCGTCCATTGCGGCTTGCAATGCGCAGATAGGGTCGGCTTCCGTAACAATAACCCGACATCCAGCACCTCGTAAGGATGCTGCGGAACCTTTACCTACGTCACCATAACCAGCAACTACAGCTACTTTCCCAGCCATCATAACATCAGTAGCACGGCGAATAGCATCTACTAATGATTCTTTGCATCCATACTTATTGTCAAATTTGGATTTTGTGACAGAGTCATTGACATTAATAGCAGGCATAATCAAAGAACCATTTCGCTCCCGCTCATATAAGCGATGTACACCGGTTGTGGTTTCTTCGGAAATACCTTTGATATGTTTAGCCAACTCAGGATTTTTATCCAATACAATATTGGTAAGGTCACCTCCGTCGTCGAGGATCATATTTGGGGTATTACCACCTTCAAAAGCGAATAGCGTTTGTTCTACTGCCCACCAGTATTCTTCTTCGGTCATACCTTTCCAAGCAAAAACAGGAACACCAGCCTGTGCAATAGCTGCTGCTGCATGGTCTTGTGTAGAAAAAATATTACAAGATGACCAAGTCACTTCTGCACCCAAATCCACGAGCGTTTCAATTAGAACAGCAGTTTGAATGGTCATATGCAAACACCCTGCAATACGAGCACCCGTTAGTGGTTTTGTGGTACCGTATTTTTCACGTAGCGACATGAGGCCGGGCATTTCTGCCTCAGCGAGCTCAATTTCTTTGCGTCCCCAATCTGCTAGGGATATGTCCTTTACTTTGTACTTTAGTTTTTGAACTGATTCCATTGATGGTATTTTTATATTTCAATAGCTATGCAAAATTACTGTTTTCAGGTTGCTAAAACAATGAAAATACTTTTGTTATTTAGATTAAGCTGAAAAGTATTAAAAATGGACTAGCCTCATACTGAATGCTGGTACGCATATGCCTTGAGGCATCAAGACTATTGTATTAGCTGCTGGTAAAGTGTCAATGAGTAATTGAATGGAGGGAAGGGTTAATAGGTTTAAGGAGTTTTCTCGTGTTGAAATACAACGTAGAAGAATGCATAGAGTTGCAAGAAATGTTGTGCTATATAAAAATCAATTACGATTTGCCCATTTTCCAATATCTCCTGAAGGTGTGTAGGTTTTCATTTTTGCAAAAAGGGCTTCGGGGGCTGTATCCACGTATATTAAATTCCTATGCTTTGATTTTAAAAAACCCATAGCCAGCATATGGTCCAAATGTTGGAGCATAAGATCGTAGAACCCACCGATATTAAGAATACCAATAGGTTGCTGAAGACGTAGCAATTGAGATAGCGTTAGCATTTCAAACAACTCATCCATGGTTCCAAATCCTCCGGGTAATACCATAGTGGCATCCGACCTTTTAGCCATTTCTAGTTTTCGTTCGTGCATGGATGCAACTACAATTAGCTCGTTCAGTCCAGCGT
>JABSSK010000500.1 GCA_013214265.1 Saprospiraceae bacterium
AACAAGACCACTTAAAAAGGACTCTTATGCGCGTATATGCCTACCTCCGAGCGTCTAGCAATGATTGCTACATATTTGCATCTGGCTAGAAGATTGGTTTTTTGTTCTGCATCCTAGGGCGCTTTGGGGCACTTAGCGAGATAGAATTTATTGTGCCAATGTTGTTTTATGGATTAGCTAATGTATGGCTAGTACTTTGCCATACATTAACACCAAATTAACTTTCTATCTCGTTTGGGATAGAAAGTGAATTACAACTTGCGTCGCTTTTACCACAAAGCGGTCTTAATTTATTGTCTAAAATCATCCAATATAATGACTACTTAGATACGAAAGCTGACATTAACATCATAGCTTTTTGAGCTTTTTACAGTGTTAAAAAGACGTAGTTCTATCTTTATCCTGATAGACAACTCAGCCACCAAAGCGGTCATAGAGACTAAAACAAAATAATAGTTTTTCGCCAACAAAGTCATTAGTAAACTCATGTTTTAGCTGTTATCGCTTTATGGGACGATGATAATTCCATGTGTATAGATAGTCCGTCATTTAAATTTGTTGTTTTGTTCAAATAATTAAACTAATAAGCAATTCAGCACCATAAAATACTTAATATGACTTGTACTATTATTGACCATAATATAACATTGATGTTTATAGGGTTTTTAATAGTAATTGCTATTCTACTGCAACCCGTTTAGGGTGAAAATTTATTTTATGCCCCATCTTATTTTAATAGAAGCTCGTAATTATGTGTTCAAAAAAATCTAACCTCTCATTTCTTTGCTACAGCGTTGTTACTTTGATTTCACTGAGTGTATTGAAAAGAAAAGCATACCGAAACCAATTTTTAAATTAAAGGACATTATTTGTATGTACACAAGAAATATTATAGCGATAGTAATTATGTGTGTTTTCCTACCTGTAAAGGCAAAAAATGGCTTAGCAAATCGTTTTAATGACTTTATTATTGATAGCCCCATTATGAACTCTGCGCTCAAAAATGCTGGAATAGACCCGTCTTCCACGCAAGCGAAATTAGCAAAAGACATAGCAAAAGATGGGATGGGGAGTGGTGATATCAGTAATATTCAGAACCGTGTAAATGACTACATGGATGCGCAAAGTAATAAAAGTCATAATAAGGTAGCTAATTTAAATAGTATTCACCCCATGACTCTTAACTCTATTGGCCTTAGATATTACAACGCAGGCAAGGATGTAAGTGAGGCCAAATCCTATTGGGAAATGGCAGCGAAATTAGGGAATAAATCCGCACTTTACAATCTTTCAATTCTTTACTTTGAAGGTAAAGGGAATGTTAAGTCTGATATCACAAAGGCAAAGGGGTATGCAATTAAGGCTATGAACAAAGGTCACAGATCAGCTAAAGACCTGTTAATTGTTTATGATAATACGAGTAGTTATACCAATGACTGGATATTTTTCACTACAAGTTTAGGAGAGAAAATTCGAATAGCGGACAATGATATTGTTTTTGACTCACCAACTAATGGTTCTGTAAAATTACTACAAATTGTTGACTTTGCTTCAGGGGGATTAATTTTCGCCTTACAAAGTGATGCTGGTTACTATGAACTCCCTAACGCTTATAGCAAGAGTATGTCAGATCATGTTGAAAAAATTATAGTCGAAGACCTGAATCATGATAACTACCCAGATATTATTGTATTTGCAAGTTCAAGATATAAATATGAAGGGCATAAATGGAGTAAAAGAGAGCAAGCTAATAGAGTTTTTATTTCGACAGATAATGGACACTATTATACCGATTATACGATAAGCAGTTGTTGCACAAGTCTTGATATGTACAAAAAACACTTTTTAACTGATTCAAATATTAACAAAAAAGGAATAAGAGGAAGAAAAGGAGAAAGGATATTTAAAGCTACTATTGATTGCAAGCAAATAATCTCGAACAAGCAAACTTCAACGAAAGTAGAAAAATTAATTTGTAACAGGGAAAGAAATATAAATGCTGAATCAGCAATGGCCAACACCTATTTGAAATTATCTAAAATACTCCCCAAAAAAGATAAAATTAAGCTAATAAGAAATCAGGAAGAATGGTTAAAATCAAGGGATAATTTTTTCACTAAATACTGCAAGTCCACCCTGCTATCTGGTAAGATAGGATATAAAAGTGATGAAGCACGTTTAGGCATAATAATTAATCATAGAAGCCTTAATTTGCAATCAATGTTATTAAAAGTGAATGATTATAACTCCTCCTCTACAAATACAAAATTTATCATACAAATGGAAGAATCATGGAAAGAAGATCCTATGTTTTATGAAAAAATGTTGGATGTTAAATGTTTGAATGAAATGCCAATAAATGTAAAAATGGTGACTGAGATTAGAGCGTTAATGCGAGCTAAGAAGCAACAGTATAGTTTTGTAAGAGTCATTGATTCAAACATTGTGGTAGCGAGATTTAGAACACCCCAAGGGCAAGATAAAGGTCATCAACTATTAGTTGAAAATTTCTCAAATAATCAGAATATTACTTTTAAAATCAAATCTGATAACGAAATATTAGTAAATATTAGTAAATATTAGTAAATATTAGTAAATATTAACTCGACAAGATGATTGTCCTAATTAACATTAATCGCTGTCGGTCTCGTAAAAATAATAACTGAGAATACTTGTTATATAAACGGCAGAGGATAGTGTAATATTGTGACTGCTTAAACTTAGTTTTTATTAGTAGCTTTCGACCGTTTAATGAAGCTATTATAAACATTAAAGTTATGTCTTCTTTTGGCTATCAGTTGACCTAAAGAACAACCAGTAGCTAACGTCAGCAATGCGAACTTTGCTGACCTTAGTGCTCAACAATTTTTTTATCAAGCTTATTGTGAACGTGGCAATTTTCAACGTAGTTTAGATAAGAAAATATATCACAAAAATTAAAAATCTAACAAACTCAATTTTGACTGCCTAAGTCGCTTAGGGGCGTTAGCGACATAGAAAAGTAGTGCTGAGGTGTTAACTATCGTTGAAATTGAGGACGATTTAACCTGACATGC
>JABSSK010000501.1 GCA_013214265.1 Saprospiraceae bacterium
ATTCAGCCCCAAATTATCGGCTAACGTTACAGCAATGTATATCAATGAAAACACAGATAATCGCCCACGCTTGTCAGATTCTCCTGGAAATGCCAACTATACTGCATGGTCACTTCCAGCAACCATCAACGTGGAAAACCTGCAGGGAACCAGCGGAAAATCTGGTGCTAATCCGGACGGAACTGAGCTTCAGTTCAACGATAATGTATTCGTTACCAACCCATATTGGGCAACATTCCAATTTGATAATGATACACGAAAAGATCGTTTAACCGGTCGGGTACAGCTACAATATGATATAATCGAAGGGTTATTTGCCAGAACCCGTGTTTCTCTGGATCGTTTTACTTTCCGTCGTCGTGACTTGACACCTTATGGTACTGCTTACAGCCCGTTCGGTCAGTTACGGGAATCCAATCGTGAAGTTCAGGAATTAAACACAGAATTGTTATTTGGCTATAACCGCGACATAACTGATGATATTACTATTTCTATCCTAGCTGGTGGAAACCAGCAGCGTAACTTTAGCGAAACCATTAGTGCCGGAGGAGGAAACTTCAACGTTCCTTTCCTACACTCTGTGGGTAACCTGGCCAACCAAAGCTTTGGCTATGGGTTCAGCGAGTTCCAAGTAAACTCATTATACGATTCTGCTGAAATTGGTTTGATGCGCGCTATTTACTTGAGTGGTTCATACCGTAATGACTGGTTCTCAACCCTCACAAGCCCCGATGGGTCTGGAGAGAATAACCAAGGTTACTATTCTGTTGGTGTGAGTGCCGTATTGTCCGACTTAATCACAATGCCTAAAAACATTGACTTCCTGAAACTACGTGGTTCGTATGCTACAGGATCAGGTCCTGGTGTCGCGGCTAACCCTTATCAGTTGAACCTAACTTATGGTATCCGTGGTCAAGGTCACTTGGGTAATCCACTTGGTGCGATCTCAAACGGATCTATTCCTAATGCTTTGTTAACACCACTTTTAACTAAAGAAGTTGAATTAGGCTTCGATATGCGCTTATTTGGTGGACGCGCTGGTGTCGATTTTACATTCTATGATCGTACCACCGAAAACGACATCATCCGAGCTGCTGTGTCAGCAACTTCTGGTTTCGGAAGCAAGATTGTTAACCTAGGTGAAATGACAAATACTGGTGTCGAGTTATTGCTTTCAGGTACACCAATCAAAACACAGGACTTCTCTTGGGATGTTACCTTTAACTATGCGTACAACGATAACAAAGTGGTTCGTTTGCTGACACCCGAAGAAGATGGAGAGTCACTTCGAGATGGAGAAAGCCGTACCCGTAGCGCTTACATCGACCACGTTGAAGGTCTGCCTTATAGCCAAGTGGCTGGTTTCTTGTATGCTCGCGATGGTAACGGAGACATCCTTTTAGACGCTAATGGATTACCACAGCAAGGGGAATACACGCGTTTTGGAACTGGTGTTGCACCAACCACTATGGGCTTCGGTAGTACCTTCCGATACAAAAACTTGAGCTTAAACTTCTTGATTGACATGCGTATGGGTGGTGTAATCTATTCCGCTACTAATGCGTTTGCTTATACTCGTGGTTTACACCAAAATACTTTGGTAGGGCGTGAATCAGGCATCGGTATCATTGAGTCCGGAGATGTGGAAGACTATTACCAGCGCATCGCAGGTATCACCGAACAGTTTGTTTATGACAGTGACTTTGGTAAGTTGCGTCAAGTTGTATTGAATTATACGCTGCCACAAAACATTGTTGATCAACTTCCTTTTACAGGTGTGACTGTAGGTGTTGCCGCACGTAACCTAGCGATTTTATGGAGTAAAACGGAAAATATAGATCCGGAATCAACTTACAACGTGAGTAACGGTCAAGGTTTGGAAATGTTTGGTGTACCATCAACACGTACCGTACAATTCAACCTGGCTGTTAAGTTCTAGGACCATTCGATCAACAGAAAACATTAATCAAATGAAAGTTTTTTTCAGAAATATGCTTTTCGTGGTCGTAGCACTCATGCTGACAACCACGTCCTGTGATGAGGGTTTCGGTGAATTGAACACCAACCCCAACGCAGCAAATGAAATTGATCCCAATTTCCAATTCACTTTTGTTCAGTTACGTACTTCAGGAGGTCGTTACGAAAACTGGCGTGCCAGTTTGATTTACTCCTCCATGATGATGCAACACTTTGCAGCTCTCTGTGGCTACTGGACAGGTGATAAATACACATACAACCCTGGATACTCTTCTTCCTTATTTGATCGACAGTTTACAGAAGCTATCAAGGATGTTCAAGACTTGATCGCTACGCTGGAAGCTGGGCAAGTAGGAGATCAAACCATGCTAGGTATGGCTCGTATTTGGAGGGTTGTAATTTTCCATCGCCTAACAGATTTATATGGTGATATCCCCTATTCTCAGGCAGGTAAAGGATTCTTAGAAGGAATCGATTTCCCTGAATTTGATAGTCAGGAATCTATTTACGCGGATATGCTAAAAGAACTTGAAGAAGCTGTTGCTCAAATTGGTAGCGACGGTGGCTACGGTTCTGCTGACCTGATCTTCGGTGGAGACCAAGCTAAATGGCGCCGATTTGGTAACTCTATGATGTTGCGCCTAGGTATGCGTCTCTCTGAAGTCGATCCCTCCGGAGCTCAGCAATGGGTAACTAAAGCTATTCAGGGAGGTGTACTGCAAGCCGGTGAGGATGTTTTCATCCAACACACCAATGGCCCTGAAGGTATCAACCGTAATGGCCATGGTGAAGTTCTTGATAAAGCGGTTGGATTTGGTGATGACTGCCCACGCCTGAGTGCTACTTTAGTTAACTGGATGAAAGCGGGTAGTGACCCTCGTTTGGATGTCATCGGAACGCTTCCAGCAAACAGTTCCGAGCATAACGGCTTACCCAATGGTTTGGACGCTACCACGGTTCTGGACAACCCTACCGGTACCAGTCTAGGTGATTTCAGCTCCATCAACCAGTCCGTGGTGTCTGTTTCATCTCCAATGATGTTCATGACTGTTGCCGAAGTAGAATTACTGCA
>JABSSK010000502.1 GCA_013214265.1 Saprospiraceae bacterium
TTTAGGTGGATACTGAATTGGAAGATTTGATTTTTAGACACTCTCTTTATCTCGGAAAAAGTTTCAATCCTTCTTTAGGTGGATACTGAATTGGAAGCCGATTTAATAGATAAACAGCTAAAAAACAGATATTTATAACATTTCTTCTTTGTTTTATTTCTCCTTGTTTTTTCCATAATGTCAAAGAACTTTGTTGGTTTTTACATGATATTCGGAAGTGTAAAAAACTGTATATCAAACACTTAAGCCATGTTATTGATGAGTGATAAATAAATTATTACCCAGAACTACTTAACACAAACATTACGATAAGTACAATTTACGCATCGCCTTTTGTACTTGGTAGCTTTAGGAAACTTATTTTTTATTAAAATTTCCTGAATCTCTTTTGATGCTTTTTTAACCTGCGCAATGTGATTACTGTTGATTTGAAGTTCAATCAACTTGTTTTTGCTTCTTGTGTAAACCAGAAATCCACGATTCACCGGCTTGTTAAAGTTCTTAGCAATCAACCAACTGTAACAGTATAATTGGGTCAGGTAGGTTTCAAAAACCCTATTTTTATACTCAGCAAATTTGTAATCCAAAGGCGCCATTGATCCATCCTTGAGCCACAAAACCTCATCTACTTCACCTCGGAGTAAGTCATTTGTGAGGTATTGATCCAATTTCTTATCTACAACCCCAATGCGCTTTCGCAAATACGCTACATTCTGCCGGGCTCTTTGCAGATGCAAATCCCTTCCTCGCTGTACTTTATAGTATTTTTCCTCCTGCTGTGGAATACGCAGCACATATTCAAAATATGTATACCGAGGACAATATAAGTATTCGATGATATGAGAGGGCGTGAGGCTAATCATCAAAAAAAGAGTGCTTGAACCTGATCTGTAACCAGCTTCTTATCCAAAGCCAGTCCCAAAACAGTCGTTGACTTAAGCTCAGACTTACTCATTGGGAAAATATAGACCTTATCCTTATCTGGATTTATCTCGGCCTCTATTTGAAGTTCCAGGCTGTCTTTTTCGTTTTCATTTAGGGTTCCCAGAAAAACAGAATACTGCACACGATACAATCCTGCTTGTTTGCAATAGCGAGCGACACGATTGCGTGCCCGGTCCTGTTCGATGTCGTATAAAACCCAAGCTATCATAGTTCATCTTTTTTAAGAAGTTCATTGGCAAATTGGTGTGCCTCAAACTGAATAATATTGGCTCTGGCTTGATTGCGGCCTTTGTATCGAATTCGATCTTCCTCCAGGTGCTTATTCAAACGTTCAATCAACAACCTTTTGCCTTCCTGATTCAATCGTACTCCATTAGCGAGCTCGTCCGTATGGTCTTGACGTACCTTTTTTCCGGAAAATAGTCTAAAGACAGGTTCCTCGATGAAAATTCGAAATGGTTCGATGAAGTCATAAACCAGGCTTTTGTAATTGTAATCATCACGATGTAAAAACCCAACGAAAGGATCCAATCCCGCTAAGATCAAAGCTTTTTCTATTCTACTATACAGAATACCATAACCATAATTCAAAAAAGCATTAAAAGCGTCAGCGGCAGGGCGAAAACTGCGGCCTGAAAATTGATATTGACGTGGCAATACGTAGCTGAGCGAATCAAAATACATACGGCCACAACTGCCCTCTAATCCCCGGATACGGTCCGCCAAGGAATCGATTGAGTCACCATCCAAATTTTTTATTTCGTTTTGTAATCGCAGCATTCGTTCCAACCGGTCTGACAAATATTCTTCATGTTGTGGGCGATAGCTAAGCAATTGCCTGACCAGTTGAATCTGGTTATTCATCTTTTCCCCAATCCAAAGCTTGGTATAGATGACCGCTTCTTTTTCAAGTGAAGCCTTTAATTGCTCCTTGCGGATTCGGGTCGTACTGCCCAATTTACTATGCCAAACTCGACCATAAGGGTTCCCGTTAGCTTCCAGAAAAACAATATCTATGTTATGTTCCATAGCTAGTTTAACCGCATTAGCAGAAATAGCCACCCCATTACTCACCCAGATACTTTTTATTTTATGCGCAGCTAATTGCATTTTCTCGACTACACCATCAACACGCTTACGCACCTCAAACATGCGCTCGTGTACATGAAGATAAGTTCCATAAGTGTTCAGATGAATTTGCATATTAATGGTCCTCTAATATGATGGTGCCATATCCCCGTGAAACCGATTTCCCCAATCCGATATATGATGGTAGCTCAACGTTCGTTACAAACTTACCTTTGAACATACTCATAGTTTGGCCTTTGAATTTACCCGGCACTGATTTCAGGTCCATAACCTTCGTCATGATCCGTTCTTTCTCGCGATAACCTATTTCTTTCATTAGTGAAAACATATTGGATATCAGGTTCCCATTGAGCATACGGATACGCTCATCCTTGGGGGCTTGGTGATACTCCCGGTATTTATCTTGATTCAATGCAAACCATGGGGTCGCAAATCGATACGTAAATAATTGAGGCCTTACGCCAACCACTATTGTTTGGCTGTTTATTTGCTTGCTCTGGACTGGGATTACCAGATCATCAATTTTGATTTCCTGCACCTCCAGAAAATGATTGACTAGTAATTCAGCTCCCTTTTCCAGGCCAAGTACGCGGGGCACATGGTCCACAACCTTATACTGAATCAACGGATACCGGTAAATAGGTTTCCCGTCTTTACTATGGTTGTGCCATAGGTCAGATTGCTGGCCAAATAGCGCACTGAAATATCCGCGCAGCTTATGCCCATCGCGTTGGGAAAGCTGGATATCGGGGAAGGAAATGGTGGTTAGGTGCATGGTGCTGTGATTAAATCAAATTATTACCGTGGAAGGATTTTCTGTCAGGAAGCCAATCTCTAAATTATAGCTTGCTGCCCATTTTTCATCGTATACGATAACCTTCTCTTCTTGCCCAGCAGGAGGGTTATATTTATCTGCAGGGAACTTTGCAACAAACTGCATTAGGTTGGTTCGCATTTTCTTTATAGCTTGCTTACGGTCGAAGCGATTTTCAATTTCCTGAAATATTTGCTG
>JABSSK010000503.1 GCA_013214265.1 Saprospiraceae bacterium
CGTCTTTTGCCGTATCGGCAAAACCAATTGAAACGGACCCTGTTCCTTCCCCGAAAAAAGGTAATCCCACTTGCGTAAAAACAGGGATAGAAACTAAAATGATAAAACTATTCATGCTGGTCAGAGAAATAGATAGCGCCACATCGCCTTTAACCAAATAGGATATGAAATTAGAAGTTGTACCCCCTGGGCAAAGCATTAGTACGAAAAGTCCTGCCTGAAATACTACTGCTAAAGGCGTTAGCGGAAGCAGCAAAAGTGAAATAACAGGCAAAAAAAGCATTTGTAATACCAAACCCAATACCAATGCTTTAGGATGCTGAATCAGGTTGTGATAATCCTTATGGGTAAGACTACTTCCAATTCCAAACATGATGAGCGCAAGCACCAGACTAAGCAGGCTATCAATGGAAAACCTGGAAAATAAATCAACCATACTTTGGGAAATAAAAAACGGGAGCTAAATATTAGCTCCCGTGCGTGTCCAAGTTAATTGGCACAAGAGGGAATTGAATAACAATTTAAAGATAAGGATATAAAGTCAACATTTCATACTCCTGGGAATGATTGGAAGGTGATAAAACCAAATTTTTGTAATAAAACAAAGTGCGCACGTATTTTAAATTTGCTTTTAGCGAATATTCGCTGAGTTTTCATTGAATTATGCTTTTTTATACCTACTTTAAGGTCTCTATTGGTTTTTTTATTCCTGAATTCATACTAAAACAACAGCTATGTCACGCCAATACATCTGCATGGATACCATTCGTTTCCTAATGGGAAAGGTGCATCCCATTGCTCCCCTTTTTACATATGACCGATATGCTGACTTTTCGGAAGATGAGGTTGATCTTCTTTTGGGGGCAGCAAAAGACCTAGCCGACCAGCATTACTTTCCTCACTTCAAATCCATGGATGAGCACGGCGTGGTTTATGACAATGGTGAAGTAACTACTCCGCCAGAGTTAGGTGACATTATTCGGGCTACTGCTGAGGGCGGATGGATTGGAGGTACGGATAAGCCAGAAAACGGAGGTATGAACTTACCGGAAATGATTTTTGGAACAGCCCAATTGATTTTTCAGGCTGCCAACAACAGTGCCCAAGGCTACGTTGGTTTAACCACTGGTTCGGCCAGACTAATTACCTCTTTTGGATCTCAGGAACTGATCGATACTTATGTTCCTAAAATGTATGCCGGACAATGGCAAGGAACAATGGCCCTTACTGAACCGCAAGCAGGATCATCACTATCAGATATTGTTACCTCCGCAACACCAGTTGGGCAGGATGGTAGCTACCACATCAAAGGGCAAAAGATTTTCATCTCTGCTGGTCAGCACCAGCATAGCGAAAATTTTGTACACCTCACCCTTGCACGTATTGACGGTGCACCAGCCGGAACAAAAGGTATCTCCTTATTTGTTGTGCCTAAATTTTTACCGAGCCCAGATGGATCTTTAACTTACAATCATGTTTTTTGTGCTGGTGATTATCAGAAAATGGGGCAACGAGGTTATGCAACCACCCATTTAGTCTTCGGAGAAGACCAACCAACAGTAGGTTTCTTAGTTGGTGAACCCAACAAAGGGCTTCGTTACATGTTCCAAATGATGAATGAAGCCAGAATTGCGGTGGGCCAGACCGCAGCAGGAGTAGCTTCCGGTGCTTATTATGCTTCTTTACAGTATGCCAAAGAAAGACCACAGGGTAGGGCTTTAGAGCAAAAGAAAAACCTAGGTTCCGAACAGACCCTGATTATAAATCACCCTGATGTAAGGCGCATGCTGTTCACACAAAAAGCAGTAGTGGAAGGCTCTTTCAGTTTGGCTATGGAGTGCTTAAAGCTCAGTGATCTAATCCATGCCGCTCCGGAGTCTGAAAAAGAAGATCACTTTTTGTTACTCGACCTGCTGACTCCAATCATGAAAACCTATCCAGCCGAAATGGGTCAAAAGTCCGTCTCTATGGGCTTGCAAGTATTGGGTGGATACGGGTTTACTATGGACTTTGATCTGCAACAATATTACCGTGACATCCGCATCATGGCGATTTATGAGGGTACCACTGGCATTCAATCTCTCGATCTGCTTGGTCGAAAAATGACCATCAAGAACGGTAAAGCTGCACAACTTCTGATGGCTGCAGTCCAAAGAACTATCCACGAAGCCTCCACTTACGATGAGCTAAAACCACAAGCCCAACAACTAGGCAAAGCACTAGAACGTATGGGAGGTGTGGTACAACACTTGATGCCATACGCGATGCGTGGCGAGTTAACAACCTTCTTGGCTGATGCTACACTTTTCATGGAAATGGCTGGCCACGTGGTTATCGGTTGGCAGTGGCTGAAAATGGCTCTGCAAGCTAAGCAAGACCAATTGAGCGGAAACGATCAGTTTGCTGACGCTTTTTACGAAAGTAAGGTGCAAACCATGCAGTTCTTCTTCCGGTATGAATTGCCTAAAACAGTTGGACTACATCGCACCCTAACGGCTGACTCCCTGCCACTGACTATCGGACAGGTAGAATCCGCATTGATATAGAAGAAATTGTGGGTTGAGGACAGTTAAGGCCTCAACCCCATTTTCGATCGTTACAGTCTTGTATTTACTATGTTATTATAGATAGATCCGAAAGTATAATTTACTCCCACACCTAAAAATATTTCATAGTTCGTTGATCTTTGTTGTTGTTCCAAAAGCAACTCCTCCAGTGTAGCTTCCCCCCGTGGTAGGGATATTTGGTCGTTTATCAACTCAAAGTTGCAGCGCAAGCTTAGCGCAAAACCCTGAAATACACGCCAAGAAATGCGGTTTCTAAATTCAAGACTATTACGCTGGAAATCATGGAAAAAATGACGACCTTCCAAACTGCTAAAAACAGAACCCCACGGCCGGCGCAGGCGTAAAGCTATCCTTACAGATTGATCCGTTAAATATTCTGAGTTCTTGAAGAACACCGTTTCTTCGTTATACTCCCTGTAATATTGACGCAGGGAATAAGAAAATACCAACTCCCGATAGTTCACTTCGTTGTATGG
>JABSSK010000504.1 GCA_013214265.1 Saprospiraceae bacterium
AAATTGAAGATTGGGCTATTTTGGAAGGGCTGGTTGCCGTACAGCAGTTTATCCGAATTGGTGCACATGCCTTTATAGCTGGAGGCTCACTGGTCCGAAAGAATGTTCCCCCTTATGTCAAAGCAGCTAGAGAACCACTTTCTTATGCCGGTGTAAACACCATCGGTTTAAAACGACGATCGTTTTCCCAAAACCAGATCAACCATATTACGGATATCTACCGCATTCTATATGTCAAAGGTTATAATACCACCCACGCTATAAACCTGATCCAAGAAACCATTGAAGATTCACCAGAGAAGACGAACATTCTTTCGTTCATCAAAAACGCGGACCCTGGCATTATGAAAGGCTTCCGCCATGTAAATGGAAGTAAAGTGAATGAGGGTTGAAGCAGAAAACATTAGCAAACGTTATCGTTACGAATGGGTTCTAAAAAATGTAACCGCCTCCTTTAGTAGCCACCATCAGTACGCTATTAGTGGGCCCAATGGGTCAGGGAAATCTACCCTACTGCGCATGCTTTCTGGACACCTCACACCTTCAGAAGGTAAGATCTCCTTTTTCCAGCAAGGGAAAAAAATGGACGTAGGTGATGTTTACACGCATCTAACCTTTGCCGCACCATACATAGATCTGATCGAAACCTTTACCCTTCGAGAGATTATTCAGTTCCACACCAAGTTCAAGAAACTACAAAATCAAATGTCTGTTTCTGACTTTATGGATATTCTCGCCTTACCTAAAGCCAAAAATAAGCAGGTACGTCACTTTTCTTCCGGCATGAAACAGCGGTTAAAACTAGGTCTGGCAATTTGTTCGGAATCAGATTTACTGCTACTAGATGAACCTACAAGCAATCTGGATCAACAAGGAATTCAATGGTACCGAAACCTAGTGGATCAATTTGCTCATAACCGCTTGCTTATAATTGCTTCTAATGCCGACGTGGATTTTGATTTCTGTTCCCAAAGAATAGTGGTTACCGATTACAAAAAAGGAAAATCAAAACGAGGATGAATCGTTGGCATCCTTCTCAATGGCAACCATCTGATCTGGGTTATCTGTTGTTATTCGGGATCACCTTACTGGTAAGTAATAATCCTTTTTTTTGGGACACCATCCAACTCGGAGCTAAGCACGCCACTTGGTTTTATGACCAACAATTCAATACTTTACTTCTCCCGGAAGAAATGGATAGTGGCCATCCGCCACTGTTTGGTCTGTATCTGGCCACCTGCTGGTTGGCTTTTGGTAAATCCTTACTGGTTAGCCATCTGGCTATGCTACCATTCTTGTGGGGTATTCTGGTGGCTTTACAACGATTGCACCAACAATGGTTTCCTGATCGTCCAGCCTGGCCTTTAGTGCTCTGGATATTTGCTGATCCTTTGATTGCCAGTCAGAGTGTCCTGATTAGTCCTGATATTATCCTGTTATGCTGCCTACTGTGGGTACTTGTTGGCTGGTACCAGGATCGGCCAAAACTACAAGCCTTATTTATAATCATCATGGGCTTGGTAAGCATGCGGGGGATGATGACTGCTTTTGCTCTTTTCCTTTTCCAGTGCATCATTTGTGTAAGCAACCGACAGATGAACATCCGGAAGTTTATCTCTATGCTTTTACCCTACCTGCCAGGTGGCCTTTTAGCTCTCGCCTTTTTGTATTGGCATTACCAACAAACCGGCTGGTGGGGCTTTCATAGCGATTCACCCTGGGCACCCAGTTTCGCTAGGGTCAACGGTCAAGGGGTAGTCTGGAATATTTTAATACTGGGCTGGCGAATGGTGGATCATGGAAGAATATGGTGGTGGGTTCTTGCCATCCTAAGCATAATCACAATAAAAAAAGATATCTGGCGTAATCAGGCGCAGGCTGGTATGCTTTTAACCCTATGCTTTGCTATCATCTTATTGCCCAACATGCTTACCCGTGCCCACCTTTTAGCCCATCGGTACCTCCTGCCTATTTTTATAGGAATGCACTTTTGGGGATACGCTTGGTGGTGTTCGTTTGCACCGCGCCTCCAAAAGAAGATCTTGCTATTGATCATTACTGGCTTTTTAACAGGCAACTTATGGATATACCCCCCGAGTATTTCTCAAGGCTGGGATGCCACCCTGGCTCATATACCCTGGTATAATATGCGAAAAGATATTATTGATTTTGCCGATCAACAGCATATCCCCTTATCAACAATCGGTACGCATTTCCCAATGGTAGGACCTATTAAATACCGCACATTGGAACAGCGGGAGGATGGTTTTGAGTCAATGGATACAGATCGTATTCAATATGTGCTGGTTAGTAACATCAACAATACATCTGATTTTGATTCCGTCCATGACGGTGAAAAAGAAGCGTGGAAACTCATTTACTCTGATTATCATTGGCCCATCACCGTTGAACTCTACCAATTATCTTCCGCTACCCAATAACCGTACTTATTTGATTCGTAACATCTATTGTATATAGGCTAGAATGAACGACTGAAGTATACCAAGACGCTCTGTTGATATGCCACAAATATTAATCTCTGCCTACAAACTCATCAGTTTATGCAGTGACATGAAAAGGAATTACTCAATCAGGCCTTAGCTTTTGCAAAAAGAATTTGAGCTCTTGCAATCGTTTGATCATTTTGGCTCTTTCCACTTTTCGTTGCTGCATCGCATGCAACTCTTTTTTAGCACCAGCTAAAGTAAAACCTCTTTCTTTTACCAAAATATAGATCTGATGTAAGAACTGAATATCCTGTTGGGCGTACCTTCTTTCGCCACGTTCATTTTTTTGTGGTGAGAGTCCCTGAAACTCCGTTTCCCAAAATCGGATAAGGGAACGGGAAACGCCTAGTTCTTCCGCTACTTCGCCTATAGTATATAATTGATTATCAGAATGATCTGGACTCAGCATGAACTTGTACGTTTAGTTTCAATCCTTTTTTTCTAGGAGTTCCCGGAACAGTTTATCGCCTATTTTCGGATCAGCTTTACCTTTACTGGCCCGCATGAGTTGCCCCATGAAAAAGCCTAGAAGGCC
>JABSSK010000505.1 GCA_013214265.1 Saprospiraceae bacterium
TGTGGCAAGGCTTACTCTGTTTTAAATTCAGTCAAGATGCTCAGGCGATATCAAAATTTAATGGCCTCTAACATCTATATAAACGGAACTCTATTCCGGTTATACCTTATTCCCACTTACGCCTTGCAGGGGAATGAACCTTCAAGTTAAATGTTTAAAGCGTTTTTATTTCGGTATCCGCTTAACTTTCTTACTGGCTTGCCAATAGATAAAATTAGCGATCCAAGAGACCACCACCTAAAAAAGAAAAATACAAGAAAGGGCGCTTCATTTTTTTACTAATATAAGCGTCGGGCTTCACGACTTTAATCGACCAACCATACGCAAGCCAAGGCTAGATAATTTCTTTTGACATTTATTCTGGTGTTTAGTTCAGCTTCGATCTAACCATATATGATCAAAATGGCAATGATTGAACACTCCAAAAATTATGATGTACCTGTTCTTCCTTGAATTAGTTTGTGACTCGTGCACCTTGGTTCGTCCTGTGCTATGACAAGTGCATCTTACTAGACTAGAGTTGGTCTGTAGCCGTAGTTCTACGGGCTAGAATCTATACTTCGCTTAAGTACAAAAAAAATAGTTGCAACTCCATAGGCTTAATTTTTAATAAAAAACATTCCTAAGTTGAAGTTACAACCATGTCTACCTGATTAGCAGGTATTTCAGTGATTCCGCTGGGGTTCGAACCCAGGACCCCTTGATTAAAAGTCAAGTGCTCTACCAGCTGAGCTACGGAATCTTAAAGGTTTCACAGCCCTTTTTCTAAAGGCGATGCAAATATAAATGCATTACTTTTTAAATCCAAGAACTATTTCCTGATTATTTCAAAATATATATGGATTAACCCCTGTAGTAGGTACCAAGTTCAATTAAAATACCATTTTAAAAGTCATATTTTTTTTACAAATGGTGGCTTAGCCTGTAATACAGACTCCACAAAGGTGGAGACAGATACAAAATCTTGTAGGACTTCAGAAGCACCAAGATTTTTTAGTACATCTACATCACCTCTATGTCGAATACCTACAAAACCCATATTCATATTGCGGGATGTCGTTACATCCCAGGCTGCATCGCCAATGTATACCACCCGCTTGATCGTTCTGTTATTCTTTTGTTGTATCCGCCGGATAGCATCCTTGACAATAGCTTCTCGATTTTCCATTTGATTTCCACCACTAATTACGAGTTGATCCGGATCGATGCCTACATGACGTAATTTAATTCGGGCAGGCTCACGCCAGCCACCCGTTGCTATAGCCACTTGCACATCATAGCGTGTGCGAAGGGAATCCATAAGCGCAACAGCACCGGGTACGGATCGAAAAGCAGTAGGCTCACGCTCACGCTCCGCTTGCAGCATCTCCATATATAGTGCTTTGAATCTCCATTCCTCCTCGGAAGTGTATGCCCGCTGGAAATGATTTTGGATACATGTCCCAAAGATGATATGGTCCGTAACGTGAGGAAAAGTACGCCAGTCCAGGGAAGGGAAAGGCTTCTGATATATCTGTTCGTAGGCTTTCGCAAAACAGGCACTGTCACGCCGTCCGGAATACACCAACGTTCCGTCCACATCAAACAAAAGCAAAGTATGTTCAAGCAAACGATTCATTTACCAGTTATCTTTTTTGAACAAAATCCTATTGATCAATACATGATTACAATACGTTGCATGCCATACCATATTACGAACGCTTTTAACCATTTCACAAGTGTAGGAAGAGTTGTTATGCCCAAATGCGTGGGAGGTACGGCCGCTCATTCTTCCTCTTCAAAGTCAAACCACAACTGAATACCTTCCCAGGGTTGTTCGCGCTGAAGATTTGAAACGGAAACACCTAACAGGCGAACCTGTTCGAAGGCTTGCTGATTTTCACGAAGCAGAGCTGTAACTGTTTTCACCAGTTGTCGGTATGACTTCAGTTCGTTACTAAAAGAGCGGCTCCGCGTTAAGATAACAAAATCAGCTGTTTTGATCTTCAGAGTCACGGTCCGGCCAAAATTATCAGCTCGTTTCATATGATCAAAGACTACCCTGCTCAAGTAGCCTAATTTTTCTTCCATATCCGTAATCCTGACCAGATCTTCGCGGAAGGTACGCTCGGCTCCAATGGATTTCCGTGCACGGTTTGGGTTAACCGCCCGGTCATCGAGTGCCCGTACGATCCTGAAATAATGACGCCCCGCTTTCCCAAACCGTTTTACCAGTGTAAGTTCATCGTGTACTTTCAAGTCTTTCCCAGTAAAGATGCCCATACGTTTCATTTTTTCAGCAGTTACCTTACCGATACCATGAAATTTCTGAATGGGCAGAGCTTCCAAAAAAGCTTCTGCCTCTTCGGGTAAAATCACTTTCATCCCATCCGGTTTATTCATATCCGAAGCTACTTTTGCCAAAAATTTATTAAAGGACACCCCAGCAGAAGCCGTTAGCTGAGTTTCTGCAAAAATCCGCGCTCGAATCTGATGCGCAATCAACATAGCTGAACGATAGCCCTTCTTGTTTTGGGTTACGTCCAGGTAAGCTTCATCTAGTGATAAGGGCTCTACCAAATCCGTGTATTCGTAAAAAATAGCACGGATCTGCTGAGATACTTCCCGATAGGTATCAAACCGGGACTTAACAAAGATCAGATCAGGACACAAGCGCTTCGCGGTTATACTTGGCATAGCCGAACGTACACCGTATACTCGCGCTTCATAGCTGGCCGATGCGACGACTCCCCGCAACGAACTCCCCCCTACAGCTACTGGTCGCCCCCGCAAATCCGGAAAATCGCGCTGCTCAACGGATGCATAAAAAGCATCCATGTCCACATGAATAATTTTTCGCAATATAAGTAACAATTAAAGCTTATCGATAAACCATATTAAAGATAATCAAATTTTTAGTAAAAATTTTAATTTTTATTAAAAGAACTTTAAGGTAAAAACGTACTTTTTTCACCAAAAAACATTTTTGATTTTTGTAGCGTACCCAAATAACGCTAACCGCATCAAAACTGTACCCA
>JABSSK010000506.1 GCA_013214265.1 Saprospiraceae bacterium
CTTGGCGATCATCATATAATGGACTATAATCCATTTGAGTTTGGTATGGATCGCGTTTTGCCTTCAAGGCCACTCGATTATATTTATTATCAAAATCAGATTGCGGCATCACAAAAAAGAGAACGGCATCAATAAAACCAATTAATGCCGGTATCATGACCGCTGGAGCTTCTTCCTCGACAGAAATTAACATAGTAATAAAGAATACAAACAGATGCAGCGCACCTTGGCCTTTTTTTCCCAGATAAAATCGATGGACACCAAATATGCCTAAAAACAATGCTAGTGTACCAGCAACATGCTTGCTCTTCATACCTATTCGCAGTTCTATTAAAATCTTATTATAATAATAAACGTAAATTAAGGTAATTCGATGTAAACATTAACATCTTTACCTTGAGATAGCTGATAAATAGATAAACGCTTATGCAAACGGGTTCTAAAGCATCCATTCACCGACCGGATCGGTCTACTCAACGATCATTTTGGGGGTAATGTTACAAAGGGGATAAACTTGCAGTATAATCAAATCACTAAAATATGAAACGTACTGTTGTTTTAATGCTTCTTATGGTTATTGGGTTTTCTTCGTGTATTGTTCTGTCTTTTTATCCATTATACGATTCCGATACCCTCGTGATGCGTCCCGATTTAGCAGGGAGCTGGCAACTTGGTGATAAAGGGTTGTGGATCTTCACCGTAGACGATGACGAACCAGGCGGTATGATACTTACAGATATCAACGATGGGGATACCAGTCACTACTCGGCAGCCTTGGTGCGTTTGGGAGAAAACTATTTTTTTGATCTACAACCCAATTTAGAGGACGATACGCATTTTCTATCTTTCCCTTACCCTATGCACAGTTTTTACCAAGTGAAAATGCTAGATGAGGGATTGATGGAGTTATATGTATTTGATAGTGATTATTTAGAGGAGCTTTTTAAACAGCGTAAAATCCGTATTCGACACGAATACTCAGAAGAAATGGAAATGTATGTTTTGACTGCGCAAACACCCGAGCTACAGTCATTTATCAGGAAATACGCGGATGATCCAAAAGCTTTTATTGACCCCGTAAAACTGACGAGGAACAGTTGAGTTGTTAACTTAATAGTAAATAAATGGTCAAAAGGTTATTGTTACAATGGCTAGAGTAACCACCAAAAACATTCGACTCATTATTCGGAGCGAGAAGTTTCATCACTTCTTGTTCTGGATATTTTCGTATTACGTTTTGTACCAACTGTTCCGGTATTCTGATCAAACGACACGTACCGATCTGATCTATACCTTCCTGTTTCACTTAAGTCTAATACCTGTCTTTTATTTAAATGTCATATGGCTCATTCCCCAATATTTATCGAAAGGTAAATACCGATTTTATTTTTTAGGGGTTATTGGGCTATTGGTGCTGGGTACAGCTATGAATTACGGTACCTTTCGGTACTGGACGAATTGGCTATTCCCTGGATATTATTTCATTTCATATTTTACTTATTTTGAAATCCTCCAATTTATAGGTGCATATTGGGCAGTAAGTACTCTACTTACCCTTTCCAGGTCCTGGTATCAACTGCGCGAAAAAGAGAAAAGGATTCAACAACTTGAACAGCAGCGTACAGCGGCTGAACTTCGAGCCCTAAAAGCTCAGCTCGACCCCCACTTTTTGTTTAACAGCCTGAATGGTATTTATTCGTTGGCACTATACAAAGACCCCAAAACACCCGATGCTCTGCTAAAACTCTCAAATACAATGCGGTATTTATTGTACGAATGCCAGGCCAGTGAATTAGTTTTAGTCAGAGAGTGGAAACAGGTCATTGATTTTCTTACTCTTTATCAAATGCGTTCCCAGGTCGAATTGAAGCTTACAATAGCTGACGATCTAAATCCCGAAATATATACCATTCCCCCACTGATTATTTTACCTTTAGTGGAAAATGCCTGTAAGCACAGTGGGCCTGCGCCCGATGGCAAGCATATGATTCAGGTAAACCTCCAAAAAAAGTATGGTGCTATCCTGGTGGAATGTGCCAATACCTTCCGTGATATTCCAGAACAACCTGACAAACAAACCGACGGAGGTCTTGGGATTAACAACTATCGGCAGCGATTGGAATTGCTTTTCCCTCAACAGTACACACTACAATATAATGCTAACGACCATTGGTTTACCATTCAGGTAACTATCCCAATAAAAACAAAATGATCGTATGACATGTGTGGTTATCGACGACGAACAACTCGCTATCAAGGTGCTGGAAAAATACCTCACCCCTTTACCAGATTGGCATCTCACAGCCTCCTTTACGGAACCACTGGAGGGGCTCTCCTATCTACAGAACCATCCAATAGATTTATTATTTCTGGATATTCAGATGCCCGCATTAACAGGGATAAGTTTACTGAAAGCTCTGACCAACCCGCCACCAACCATCTTAACCACTGCCTATCCGGAATATGCTGTAGAGAGTTATGAACTTGAGGTAGTCGATTACTTGCTCAAACCCTTTTCATTAGAACGGGTACTTCAGAGCTTACAAAAAGTAAAGTCAAGAGTATCTGTTTTAACGAAAGAGCAAGACTTCCTTTCTATAAAAGCGGACCGAAAGATATTTCGAATAGCTATTCAGGATATTTTGGTGATGCAGGCTTTTGGTGATTATGTCAAAATCATCACCCAAAAAGGACAGTTTGTCCCCAAAACAACCCTTTCCGATTTAGA
>JABSSK010000507.1 GCA_013214265.1 Saprospiraceae bacterium
GTAGTGGCTTGGTCGCTTTTGAGAATTTAGACGCCGTAACCAATGGTAGGATAAATCCTGCATAATGGAAATGCACAGCAGTAAGCAGAATAATAGAATCTTGAAATCCAAGCGGATGTAAGCCCAGTCTATTTGCTAAAAGCCAGGCAGCACCTATGGGTAAATACAAAAAACCAACCAATAGAGACAAAGGCATGGAATCAGAATCTTGCATGTAGTACCGAAAAGCCAAGCTAGCTGCAGCTAACGTCCATATAAGCCAAGGGATAGCAGCATAACTGAGTAGAGCAATTTGAGGGATACAAAATGGTAGCGCAGAAAATAATGCACTCGGAAACATAAAAGCGCTGATCGGCTTTAAAAACAGCTTCCAGGTTCCTGTATATTGAATACCCAATGGCACCATCACCAAGGGAGCAAAAAGCAGAATAACCACTATGTAATCGTTATTTCTTAAAGAGGAGGGCATCAAAAATTGCAGCAAAACGAACCAGGCAAGTACACCCTCCAGAACAGGTGGTCGATTTCGAGAAAAGAGGAATGATTTTTTAGGTGATCGGCTATTATTCATAATTGTAATGGACATAAGAAGTTAGTTCCTGTAGACACGCTGACCAGAAATCTGAAAAGATGATTACATCCCTACCTCTGCGATTGTAATGAAGTTAAGCGTTATGCTTGTTATGTAGTGGATAAGGATCAATTACTTTTTTTGTTTTTAACGAATATTAATGTAGCCAATATCTATGCTTTTTTGAAAAAATGATTCATTAAGGTCCTGCAAACAAAGGTTTTACGATAGCTATACATAATGAATTAAAGCGTAGGCAAGAAAGAAACCAGGTTCTTTGCCTACCTTTAGCACTCTTTTGCAAGCGATAAAGATGCTCACAAAATTAGTTTTATTAAATAGTTGTTCTTACCAACTGGCCGAGCTGGATTTCTCAAAGGGTGATTCTATGCAGTTGGTAGGGTCTAATAACGTTGGAAAAAGTTCATTGATTTATGCACTGAACTTCCTTTTTCTGGTGAACAGAAACCTCATGTCCTTTAGTGGGGAAAGATCTGCAAATAAAGATACTTTAGCCCACTACTTTCCCGATCCGGAAAGGAGTTTTATCGTTTTTGAAATTAAAAAACGAAAAGCAGCATATTGTATTCTGGTTTACCGAAAAGGGAATGGAGAGCTGAGGTATATTCGTTTTGATGCCTCCTATCATCGTGCTCTTTTTTTTGATCATAGAGGAGGCTCTGATACATTAATTCTCCGCACCTTCAAAGGGATCGTTGGGCAATTTAACCGTAAATCAATTAGGGTTAGCCCTTTTCAACAGCAGCAGGATATTCTTCGGACTATCTATCAGATGGGACGAAATAATGATGCTGCTGTTTGGCTTACCAAGTCTAATAAAACGGTAGGTACCACCAATAGCTTTTCCAAAGTATATCGTTATTTGATTAATTCTAAGCTCATCAATAATGACGCACTCAAGGATATTTTGCTCATTGCGGATAACCGCGATCAGGAACGTTTAAGTTACAGTCGTCAGCATATTCAGCAAATTGAACGGTTGCGTATGGAGAGCCAGAAAATGACTGTGCTTCGTACGATTCGTGAAAAATTTACAGCATTTCAGTTGCATGCTCGTCAGGTCGTGGGAAAGTACAATGATTTATGTTATCGAGCAGCTTCTTGTCGGATGAGTGCCAAAAACCAATTAGCTGATTTGCGTATTCAGAAACAAGAAAAAGAAACAGAGCTTTTCCAACTTCGAGAGGCGTTTCAGGCTAAAGGGAAAGAAAGAGATCATATTAACCGGTCATTAGGCGATATACAAGGGCAAGAACGTCAGTGTAAAGAACAGTTGCATAGTATCGAGAATAAAATCGACGCACTGCTGCAATATCCACCTGCCCCTATGTTGGATCAGCAGATACAGCGATCAGAAGAAGAACTTGAAAAGGTGAATCACCAGTTGGGGGTATTGAAAGATTATGATGGTAAGTCACTCGATACGATCAAAAACCGAATCGATCGTTTGCAATCAAACATTGATAAGCGGAACCATGAGCGTGAGCTTATTGACGATTGGTTGATTTTTCATTTGTCAGATGATCCAGAAGAACAAAAATGGCTTCGCACTATTCTACATCCCGATGTTGTGCGCTTACCCCAATCTGCATTAATTAAAAAAGTACAACATACTGGATCCGTAGTGGATATATTCGGAGGGCAGTTTGCTATTCCCCAGAATTGGGAAGTACCTGCATTTGATGGCCTGGCATCATTGGACGAAGAGCTTAAGATACTTCACCAAGACTTAAGGCGATTACAAGATGTGTGGGAAGCAAGTGAAGGACGGGAAGCGATTCGAGAAAAGCGTGCCCTTCTGTTGCAAGAACGCGACCAATACGTTGATCAAAGGCGACAGGTTGAGGAACTGGCTCATCTCAAGCAAGAGTCCAAGCGGGTGGAAAAACAGAGGATTGCTATTGCACAAGAGAAGACCAACCAAGAGCGTCAGCTCAGCCTGATCAATGAACAAGCTACGGCGCTTGAACGGGGAATCGAAGTGATAGCCGAACAGATTACTGCTAATCAAAACAAACAGCAACGTATTGAAGCCAACCTTCGGGCCTTGGATCAGTTGCAACTGCCTCTTTGGGGGCAGGAAGCCATTAAAGGGAATCCTTCTCATCTCAATATCGAAGAAACACTTCGACAATTACAAGAAGAGGAACGTTCATTGCGTTCGGAGCGGGACGCAAAAAACCAACTGTTTGTTCAACTAAAAGCGGAAACAGGAATAGATCTGGCCGATGAAGAACAATTCATAGAGAGTCTCGAACAAGAACTTATTTCAATTGAAGATAAAGAACGAAGCATTCAGGCCCTACTGGATAATATCGCAGTACAGTTTGCCAACCCCGCACGAAAGTTTCTGGATGCTTACAAAGAGTTTTTAGCTTTCATACAACAGGATTTTAATCGCAAACT
>JABSSK010000508.1 GCA_013214265.1 Saprospiraceae bacterium
TCATCCCCTGCACCAGGTAACAAAAGAAGTAAAAAGAAATCGACCATAGAATGGGCAGCTATTTCTGATTGCCCTACTCCCACAGTTTCTATTAGTATGGTATCGTAGCCAGCTGCTTCGCAAAGGATAATGGTTTCCCGAGTTTTTCGGGCTACCCCACATAGGGAGTCACCTGCTGGGGAAGGGCGAAAATATGCTTGCTGTTTATTCGCGAGAACGCCCATTCTGGTTTTATCCCCTAGAATACTTCCATGGCTAATCTGAGAACTCGGATCAATGGCCAGAACAGCAAGCTTACGATCTTGGTGGATAATATACTGACCTATTGCTTCTATAAATGAACTTTTTCCAACGCCTGGTGATCCTGTTATTGCGATCCTGAATGCGTTACCACTAAAAGGTAGGCAGCCTTCAATAATGGATTGTGCAAGCTTTTGGTGTTTTTTCAACTTACTTTCTACCAGCGTTATGGCACGACTTAATAGCATTCGATCACCCCGGCGGATACCTTCTAGGTAATCATGTACCTCTAGGTTCTCTTTTGTACCCTTACGTTCAGAAAGCCTCGGATTGATATTGCCAGGGCTGGTTGTTCCTTTATGTACTGTAGGCTTAGTATTTTGGGATTTTTCGGCCATGCTACTCTCCTTTAAAAATAGGTGGACGCTTATCCAAAAATGCCTGAACGCCTTCCTGATAATCATAGGTTCTTCCGGCTATATCCTGAAGTTCTGATTCGATAGCGAGTTGTTTATCCAGGTCATTATTTAGGGCATAGTTCAGTGCTCTTTTCGTCAGTGCTAAGCCCTGAGTAGGCATTTTAGCTAATTTCTGAGCCAGTTGCCATGCTTCCTTTTCAGCCGCTTTATCTGGTACACTTTTGTAAATCATACCCATGGAGGCTGCTTCCGCAGCTGAGACTTTTTCCCCAAGCATCATGAGCGCAGTAGCACGTTGCCAGCCGATGAGTCGCGGGAGTATATAGGTGCCGCCACTATCCGGGATTAGACCGATTTTACTGAAAGCCTGAATAAAGGAAGCCGACGCTTTAGCGATGGTGATATCACATGCCAAAGCAATATTGGCTCCGGCACCAGCCGCTACCCCATTAACCAGACAAACGACAGGTTTGGGTAATGCGCGAATCCGTTGAATGATGGGGTTATAATGCTCATTGAGAATCGCAGGAAAAGAAAGTGGATTTTCGCTGGTCATTTCTTTTAAATCCTGACCGGCACAAAAGGCCTTACCTGCTCCCGTTAATAAAACGGCTCTGACATCCTTATTTTCTTTGCAATGGTCAAGATGATTTTGCAGCGACAAAGCCATTTCGCGATTGAAACTATTAAAAACCGCAGGGCGATTTAGGGTAATAAAAGCGATCTGATGCTCAATATTGAATTGTATGGAATCTTCCATAATGGTTGGACTATGTTTTAGGTGAAGATACGAAAACTAGTAGCACCTTTTTGGTATCGATCTATCCTTTCCCCCTTTGCATATATTCAGTTAACACATTGTTTGCATATCGTTTGATAACTATTAACAGTAAGGTGTGCTCTTTAACTAGATATTTGAAAAAAAAACATGAAACAAGTAATTACCGCAGCATTATTATTTAGCTACCTCGTTATTTTTGCACAGTCTACCATGTCTTACACCAACGAAAAGGGACAACTACACTATGTAGGACCTATTTCATTACCCTTGCCCGTAACCGATACGGTCTGGTCTGGATGGGAAGCAGAAGCGCAATACGCATTAGATGTACGCCCTGAATGGGCATCTGTCTTTGAGGATGTACAAGTACAAGTCTATTTAGGAACGTGGTGTGGTGATAGTAAAAAGTGGGTGCCTGAATTTCTGGCACTATGGAATGAATTGGGTTTATCCGAAGATCAACTCCAACTGATTGGCCTATACGATGGGAGTGAGCAGTATAAGCAAGGCCCTAATCGGGAAGAATTAGGGGAAAACATACACCGGGTGCCTACTTTTATTTTTAAAAGGGGTGATCGTGAAATAGGTAGGATTGTGGAAACTCCTCTAAATGACCTGATTACAGATATTGCTCAGATCGGACTTGGCGTACCTTCGGCACCTAATTTCAGAACAGCTAATGCTATCATGGATTTAATCGAGGACAAAGGGTTGGATGCTATGCGCACAGAAATGAACGAGATGGTGTATCATTGGTATGATCAGGTACATAAGGCTAGTGAATTAAACACTCTGGGCTATGTTTATTTGGGTGCGAATAAAATGGATGAAGCTTTAACTGTTTTTTATCTTAATACTTTATTCTTCCCCTACGATCCTAATGTATGGGATAGTTATGCGGAAGCTTTTTCCAAGAGTGGTGACATAGAAAAAGCCATTTATTATTACAGGAAAGTGCTTGCGTTGGATGCGGATCGGACAGAAGTGCAGGAAAAGATTGATGCACTATTGGCTGATAATAAGGATCAATCTCAAGGTGAGTAAAGATGAAATCCCCCACCTATGTTCAAGGGTGGGGGATTTGATGTTTATTCGATGATTGACAAATCAGCTTGATCAATAGCCATTTTTAAATTCTGCCAAGGCTCTTCGAAATAAGCGTCTATGGCTTCTAGTTTTACCTGTACTGCATGCTGGGTGTTTTGGATAGCAGAAGCCTGTGCTGGACTGGGCGCGAATAATAGCCCTTGAAGTAATCGGGCAGGTGTTTGTAAAAGACTGCCGATGGACTCATTGTCCCGATATATTCCCTGTAATCCTTGGGGTCCAGTGATTGATTCGATCAGTTTTACGAGATCCGCTTGTGCCTTTTTTAGCTGTTGGCAAAGCGCATGCTTATTGTGTTTTTCTGACAGGTCCAGTATCAGGGCCAAGCTCTTTTGTGCATCCCTGATTTGGTCGGCGCGTGTTGTTACCTCCCCTGTTAAGGCTTCCATTTGATCCAGTAAAGCTGCTTTTTGGTGTAATTCTTCCGGAGTTAATGGAATCTTAGG
>JABSSK010000509.1 GCA_013214265.1 Saprospiraceae bacterium
GTTTGCTTTTGCGGATCGGTTGATTGATAATGGTAAGGTTACAGCTCGTAAAAACTTTGGTTGCCGGGGTGCTTTTGTTCCGCACGCTACCGATTTATGGGCACCTTCGTGGATGCGTGCCAGGACAGCATACTGGGGTGGAGCGATCAGTACGGGAGGATGGCTCTCGCGCCACTATTGGGAGCACTTTTTATTTACACGGGATACCACTTTCTTGCGGGACCAAGCATATCCGGCTATGGAATCTATTGCGCAGTTTTACAGTGATTGGCTCATTGAGGACCCCAGGGATAGCACCCTGATTTCAGCACCTTCTACCTCACCTGAAAATCGGTTTGTTACTGCGAGCGGATATAATGCAGCCACTTGCTTGGGTAGTGCCATGGATCAGCAGGTTATGGATGAGGTCTTTCGGTACGTGCTGGAAGCTTCATCCGTGCTTGGCATAACAAATGGCCTGACGGACACCATCGAGAAACAGCTTGCGCAACTCCGTCCGGGTTTTGTACTGGGCCCCGACGGGCGTATTCTGGAGTGGGACCGGCCCTACGAGGAATTTGAGCCGGGGCATCGCCATATGTCACATTTATACGGTTTTCATCCCGGCAACGAAGTAACGCATCAACGAACACCTGAGTTGGTTGAGGCTGTTCGCAAAACCCTAGATTATCGGTTAGCTAATGGAGGTGCCGGAACGGGCTGGAGCCGCGCTTGGCTAATCAATTGTAGCGCTCGGTTATTGGATGGAGAAATGGCACATGAACACATTCAATTCTTGTTTCAGAAATCGATGTACCCTAATTTATTTGATGCCCATCCGCCTTTTCAGATTGATGGCAATTTTGGATATACAGCGGGGATAGCGGAGATGCTTATTCAATCGCACGAACCAGGGGTTATTCGTTTGCTACCAGCCTTACCGTCGGCTTGGCCTAAGGGTTGCGTAAAAGGAATTCGGGGTAGGGGAGGACTTACATTGGATTTGTCATGGTCAGACCACCAATTAGATTCAGTACGTATTCAATCCGCAGTAAATCAGACCGTAACCGTGATTGGACCAGGAATAGAAAAAGAAGTGGTATTACAGCCTGACCGGGATTGGAACTATAAAAAGCCCTAAAAACATATTCAATCTGGCTGGTGAGGACTTAAAATTAGCCCTTTTTTATTTTTATGCATATATTAATCGATTGAATGTATGCACGCCGAGGTTATACTAAAGGGAATACCATGAGAAGTAAACTTTTATTATTTGTACTTATCGCTGTTCTGGCAGTTAGTTGTAAGAATAAAAATAACAGATATGGTTCCACTACTTCTATAACGGATACCCAAAGGTTACAGCTCGAAATAGAAGGTGGATGGACCTTGATTACAGGTACGGGAGAAACAGAGAGCTGGTTTTTCTCTGACGCCAGATCAGGACGCTACCTACGGTTTAAAACAGAAAACGAAGTTACTGCTGGTACTTGGTCCGTTAGGGATCGGGATATTTTTCTGGAAGATGAATCACCTCGTGCAGTGCAAATAGATGGCACCATATTGAAAATTGGTAATTATCGTTTGCAAAGGGATACACTGATTCATACCAAAGTACAGCGATTGTTACGCCGGGAACTAGTAGGAACCTGGGTTAGCGATGATAGCATCATGGTGTATGAGTTTATGCCCAATAATTATTATCAGTACCGGTATACAGACGAACCAGATGTACCTGCCGATGGGGATTGGCGCATCCAAGGTATGCGTCTGATCATGGACAATAAAACCCAGCGTGCCGATCCGATTACCTTCAGTGGGAATCAGATGAATTGGGGGATGATGACTTTTTACCGGGAAGGAGAACGGCCTGATCTTTCGTTGTCGGATGCATATGTAAGTAATGCGGATACGAAACTAACGGGTAATTCTTTTCAGGCGGATCTGGGGCGATTCGGGATCGTAGATATTGTACCTTACCAGCAAGAACAACGTCAGAAATTTGAGTTGGTAATTAAACTCGAAGAAAAAGGCCGGTCGGTGTATACCCTTCCTGATTTTCCAGGTAATGTACTGGGGGAATTTGACGGACTGCGTACCATTGCTGCACGCGATGTATCTGGTGATGATGTGAATGATATTTTGGTTATGACGGACTACCTAGAGGACACCGGTAGTCGGCTAAAGCCCATTACAGTTAATGCGGTGTATACCAATCTGGGACGTTCCTTTCGTCTGGATAGTGAGCTTACTACCTTGCTGAGTAATAATAAAGAGGTACGTTCGATTGCGGATATGATTGTGATCGCTCGAGAGCAGCGCCCTCGTGCCCGCCAAGTTGTTAATTCCAACACCAAAACGAAAAGAATAAACAAATCGGGTTCTTCCCGAAATTATAAGAAATATGCAAATGATAAATCAGTTTGCAGAATTCGGATAGCAGCCGTAAAAGGTGAAGTAGATCAGACTAAGGTGGATAAGCTTTCAGATTTGGGTATTTTAAGTTTTGAGCCAGCTGATAACGGATATACTTATGTATATTTAGGAAAATATATTAGCAAGTATACGGCATACAAGGTGCTGGATCGGGTGAAAGCCCGAGGATACAAGTCAGCATTTGTGGTGGTTGAGGAAAATTTCATCAATAAGGCTGATACGGAAACACCCAGCTACAGTACCTATCAAGTAGCTTCATTAAAAAAGCTCAACTTGGAATCTTTAAATGCTTTGGATGATAATTTTCGGAGTGATATTTACGTGACTTATGGCGATGGCTACTACCGACTGTCCATGGGTCTTTATCAGAAACAATTATACCCTTATATTGAAGAAGAGTTCCGAAATACAGCCGCCCGTTTAGGGTATGGCAATGGGTATTCCAGAGTTGTGAACTAGCCCATTCACTCAAACTCTAGTTCCAGTTCCAGTTCCAGCTCCAGCTCCAACTCCAGGTTCAACTCCAGCTCCAACTCCAGTTATAACTTCACAGGATCTACCGACTGGAC
>JABSSK010000051.1 GCA_013214265.1 Saprospiraceae bacterium
GCATTGAGAATGGAAACATAGTGCGACTAGAAGAAATACCTTTTCTGATTGAGGGGGACGATTATTTTAAAACCTTCTCTTTTGTACTCGATGCCGATCAGCCAGGGGTACAACGGTATCAATTCCGTGTGCAGCCACAGGAAGGGGAGTTGAGTTATGCCAACAATATTAAAGATGTATTTATCGATGTACTCGATGCCCGCCAGAATATCTTAATTCTTAGCGCTAATCCTCATCCTGATTTAACAGCCATGCGACAGTCGATCAGAACCAATAAGAACTATGAGGTAGATGTGTTTGATGTTGGCGATTGGTCAGGTGAACTCAGGGACTATGACCTTGTCATTTTCCATCAGTTACCGAGTCGGAGTATTCCTGTAAACGGAATTTTGGATGAGCTAGATAAAAATCGTATTCCTCGGTTTTATGTGCTGGGTTTGGAATCCAATTATAATCAGATAAATGCCATGCAGGCGTTGCTTTCCGCTAATGCAACACCACGTAATTCGAATGAGGTACAGGGAAGGGTCAACTCTGCATTCAACTTATTTAATCTGAATGAGGATTTACCCAAGTCGATGGCTGCATATCCTCCTTTAACGGCTGCTTTTGGTGAATTTTTAGATGCTGGAAATGGGCAAGTTTTGCTATATCAAAAGATTCGTAAGATTGATACTCAGTTTCCCCTGTTAATGTTAGGAGATGAATCCGGGACCAAAACCGGTATTCTGGCAGCAGAAGGCATTTGGAAATGGCGGTTGTTTGATTTCTTACAAAATAAATCCCACGATAAGTTTGATGCCTTTTTCTCCAAAATTATTCAATACCTCAGTGTGAAAGAGGATAAGAGAAAATTTCGGGTATCCATAAATAACAGTATAGTCAAAGAAAATGAGCCAGTATTCTTTGATGCTGAATTGTATAACAACTCTTACGAGTTGATTAATACCCCAGATGTACAAATTGAAATTGTCGATCGGGATGGAAATACTTTTAATTATACTTTTAATAAGACAGAGAAAGCCTATCGCCTAGATGCCGGCATCTTACCTGTTGGAGATTACCAGTTCGATGCCCAGGTAAATTACAATGGAGAACGATTAACATTTCAGGGGCAATTCAGTGTCCAACCCATACAGTTGGAATTATATGAGACCACAGCTGATCATAGTAGCCTACAACTGATAAGTGACCGTTCTGGCGGTTGGATGACGGATGCTTATGCATTGGATGCTATCGCAGATAGTATCCAATCGGAGGAAACGATCAAACCAGTAATTTATCAAACCAGTAGAACACGTTCAGCTATTAATTTGCGTTGGTTATTTTTTCCGCTGCTTATTCTTTTAGCAGCAGAATGGGGGCTGAGGCGTTATCTGGGGGCGTACTAGCCTAGCATATAGTTTTTCCCCATTTATGAATAATCTGTAAAAATGCTTTTATGCTGGAAATAACCGTATACCTTATTGATGGCAGCAAGCAAAAAATTACGGGAAAAGCTGGCCAGACGCTCCGGCAGGTTCTATTGGAGAATGACATTACACCATATACCAAGATGACCACTCAATTGAACTGTGGTGGCAGAGGTGTCTGCGCAACCTGTGGCGTATGGATTATTAGCGGTCAAGCCAAATCAACACACTGGCATGATCGACTAGCGGATAAGTACAGCTACCCCAGGTTATCTTGCCAAATTAATTTGGAAGAAGACCTCACGGTAAGGCTACCTCACAAATGGATATGGGGAAGTAGAGAAGCCCACCAAATGAAGCGGGCTAAAAAGAATGAGTAAAAAACATTAGATATTTACCAGCTCATA
Organism: Saprospiraceae bacterium; assembly: GCA_013214265.1. Lineage (GTDB taxonomy): Bacteria > Bacteroidota > Bacteroidia > Chitinophagales > Saprospiraceae > DT-110. The sequence goes on from JABSSK010000051.1 coordinate 1,820, forward strand.
TCGTCCTCTGATTGCACAGATTCTGACTTTTTCATAGGCGTATCATCGCTGGTGTCATTATTGTATTCACTGGCTCCTTCCTCTAGGCTGTTCTCATATTCCTCGTGCCGGCGGGTATATTCGTCATAATCATAATCGGGCATCAGCTCGTTTTTGACATGATCAACCACATCCTGCAGGTTCTCCATGAACCGGTTAAAATCCTCTTTGTAAAGGAACAACTTATGGCGTTCGTATCCTTCACCATTAAATTTTCTGGTGCTTTCGGTAAGGGTCAGGTAAAAATCATCCCCTTTGGTACGACGAACATCAAAGAAGTAGGTGCGTCGTTTTCCTGCCTTCACTTTTTTGGAATACACACTCTCGTAACGCTTAGAATTTCTCTCTTTATCCACGGATACTTGTATTTAGTTATAGATAAGCATGGACCGTTCGTTCACAAATGTAAAGATTTGCTTGAATAATTAAAAAAACCAAATGCTTAGGACGGCAAGAAAATTAAAATTTCGAAATCGTAAAAAAGTAAAACAGAAACCATCCCTCTGTTCTGAGTGAACAGGCTAAATTTCAGACGTATTTATTTGTGATTCTTCTAGGCTTTGGCGTTCATACATGTCAGCATAATAACCTTTGTTTTGTAGTAGTTCTTCGTGTGTTCCCATTTCAGCAATTTCCCCTTCTTCTAAAACCAGAATTTTATCGAACTCGAGGCTAGCGTATATTCTGTGGGTAATAATTATTGCTGTTTTTTGGGCTAAGACAGTATTAAAATACCCCAAGATTTGTTTTTCTGTATTGGTATCGACAGCTGAAAGGCTATCATCAAGAAGAACAATGTCAGGCTTCTTTATCAGAGCACGAGCAATGGAAACGCGTTGCTTTTGCCCTCCTGAAAGGGTAACGCCACGCTCACCAACTCGGGTGCCAAAGCCTTCAGAAAGGCCTTTTATATCCTCATACACGGCAGCGTGACGGGCAAAAGCCTCAATCTCGTCTTGGTGTGCATCTCTTTTTCCAAAGGCAATATTATTGGCAATGGTATCGGAAAATAGAAATACATCCTGAGGAACATAACCAATACACTGCCTTAGATTATCCAGGTCGTGTGACCGTAAGTCTTTTCCATCGATACGAATCTGACCTTTAGTTACATCGTACATCCTAACTAATAGGTCAGCAATGGTTGTTTTACCGGAACCCGTACGACCAACAATAGCCATTTTTTGACCGGGTAGTAGCTCAAAGGACACCCCCCTTATTGCTTCAATACCTGTGTCCGGATAGATGAATGATACGTTATCAAAAGTTACATGCCCTTCAATTGGTGTAGAAGCCTGAATGGATTTTTTAATGGCAGGCTCCGTTTGTAGGAACTCGTTAATCCTTTTTTGAGAAGCAGCAGCTTGCTGAATAATAGATGCAATCCAACCAATAGCTGTAACAGGCCAGGTCAACATATTGACATAAATAACAAATTCAGCAATATTCCCTGGCGTGATGGTTCCATTTACTACTTGCCGACCACCAATATAAACCGTCAGAAGAGTACTTGCTCCAATAAGTAAAAGCATTAATGGAAAGAAAAGGGCATTAACCCTAGCGAGATCCAGTGCTTTTTCCTTGTAGTCCTCACTTTCCTTTGCAAAATATTTGATCATAGGTAATTCCTGAACGTAGGATTTTACCACACGAATGCCAGAATAAACTTCCTGTGCTGTACTGTTGAGGTGAGAAAGTTGCCTTTGAATGACTTCGCTCTTTTTGTTAATGAGGTTACTGACGTAATAAATGGATAAGGATAAAAATGGCAAAGGAGCAAGACAATATAAAGTTAGCTTGGGGCTAACGGAGATCATAGATGAAATAACAAGCACCGTAAGTGTGCTTAGATTGATCCCGTACAAAACAGCAGGACCAAGATACATACGTACTTTGTTGACGTCCTCCGTAATACGGGACATTAGGTCGCCAGTATTGTTGCGTTTGTAAAAGGCTAAATCAAGGTTTTCGTAATGGGCAAAAACCTCTTTGCGAATATCATATTCAATAAGCCTAGACATAACAATAATAGTCTGACGCATAAAATACATGAATATCCCCATCATAAGGGCCAAGAGTAAAACCAAACCACCAAAAAAAAGCAGATACTGGCCGAGCATACCAAAGAATGAAGCCTGCAAGTCACTACCTGCAAACAATCTGTATAAGCCAATATTACCAACTACCAGATCAAGTGCTTCGCGAATGATCTGTGGTTGTAACACCCTAAAATAATTGGATACCGCAACGAAAATGATTCCTAATAAGAATCGCCAGCGATAGCGGTAAAAATAGACATTTAGTACAGATAATTCTTTCATGTGTTCAAATTCCAAAAAGGACTTACAAGAAGTTGTACAGAGAAAACCTTAAGCCTCAAATATAGTTTAATTCAAACCAACAGAATGGCAATAGTGGAGGTGAAAATTATTCTGAGAGAAAAGAACAGATAAACCTCGTAACACTGTAAACTGCCCAGATCCATGTTCTTGCGTGCCAGCTCTAGTACTTCGCTCCAACTTCGGCATCCTTGGTTTGTCATGTTGTTGACGTATACCACTATGGGGTTGCATAAGCCCCATTGTTTGGGTAAAATGAATTACCTTTAAGTCCCTATTGGTCGCAGCCGATAACCATTAAGCTGCAATCATTCGACCAAATTAAAACCAAATATGAATCGCATTGTTACCCTGGACGAATTTATTATTCGCCGACAAATTGATTTTCCCTACGCATCAGGGGAGCTAACTTCTTTATTACGTGACTTAGGTGTAGCTGCCAAAATTGTTAATCGTGAGGTTAATAAGGCTGGACTAGTGAATATACTGGGGGTCGCTGATAGCCAGAATGTTACCGGAGATCAGGTGCAAAAACTGGATCTATATGCCAATGAAAAGTTCATTGATTGCCTCAAAAATAGTGGTGAATGCTGTGGGATTGCTTCTGAGGAAAATGAAGACTTTATTCCGCTACCGGGGGTAGAATCTAAAACCGGAAAGTATGTCGTTGTTTTTGATCCCTTGGATGGGTCCTCTAATATCGATGTCAATGTATCGGTAGGCACTATTTTTGGTATTTATCGTCGTACCTCAGAACAAGATGACGCCTGCAATGTAAACGATTTTTTGCAAAGAGGGACTGAATTAGTCGCTGCTGGATATGTACTTTATGGAACCTCAACTCTTCTGGTATATACCACAGGCCGAGGCGTGAACGGCTTCACATTGGACCCCTCGATTGGGGAGTTTTGCCTAAGTCACCAGAATATTCAGATTCCCGATCGTGGGAATTACTATTCAGTCAATCAGGGATATTACCTCAAATTTGATGTTGAAATGCGGCGCTACATCGATCACTGTTCTGATATGAATCTGCGCCTACGCTATATAGGATCCATGGTTTCGGATATACACCGGATCCTTTTTCAAGGGGGTATTTTCCTGTATCCCAATACGCGAAAATATCCGCATGGAAAGCTACGATTGGTATATGAGTGTAACCCACTCGCATACATTGTCGAACAGGCAGGAGGTAAAGCCATCACGTGTCAGCTGCAAAGGATTCTGGAGTTACCCGTTGAACATTTACACCAGCGAGCAACAGTGGCTATTGGCTCTCCAGATATGGTCGAAGAAATGAAAGCTTTTGTGGAAAGATACAGTGCCGCTCCTACGTTTCCGTAGGCATTTTTGACAGTAACCAATAGGTAGCGAAAGGTTTGTCTGAACTAAAATAAGTGTATTTTCATATTCGTTATTTGTAGGTTGCTCATATTCAATAATCACTTGTTTGCCTTTACGTGCAGCGTGTGCCAAAAACATGTCCAGAATGGAAAGAGGTATCTTTAGCCCTGATAATACGTCATTAGGTGCTCCTTCAGGAAAAAACTTTTTGCTAGCTATTGGTATCGACAAATACAAGAACTGGCCAGCTTTGAATAATGCAGTTAAAGACGCTCAGGATGTTACCAATGTTCTGGTCAAGCATTATCAGTTTGAAGCAGATCATGTGATTTCATTATTTGATGAACAAGCAACGGAAGCGAATATTTACGAGACCATTCGCATTCTGAAAAGAAAAATCACGCCTGATGACAATCTGCTGATTTACTATTCTGGGCATGGTCATTATGATGATGAGTTCGATGAAGGGGCCTGGGTTCCCGTAGATGCTAAGCAAGAAACAGAGGATGGATACATCAAGAATGTGAACATCATTCATAAGCTTAATGCTATTGATTCACACCATACGCTTTTGATTGTCGATTCTTGCTTTTCTGGCACTTTGGTTGTACGAAAAAGAGCAGCTATTGTTGATGAGCGGTTTAAGTCAAGGCGTATCTTAGCTGCAGGTCGTAATGCAACGGTATCAGATGGGCAAGCAGGTACGAATAGCCCTTTTGCATTAGGTATCCTGACCTTTCTGAGAAAAAATACCGACAAAGCGATTAAGACTACCCAACTTATTGAGTACGTCAAGGACTTCTTACAAACCAAGGCGCGGCAAACACCCGTAGAAGGCAGGTTACAAAACTCTCACGATGAAGGGGGTGAGTTTGTCTTTCACTTAAAGATGAGCGAATCGGATCTTTGGCAAAACGTAGTACGGTCAGATTCGTTGGCTGGATATCAAAATTATCTGGATACCTACCCAGAAGGGCAGTTCGCAGCGGCGGCAGAACGGAAAATCCTTGAGATTAGCGAGAACGATATTTGGAAAAGTGCTACGATCAAAGCCACTGCTGCGGCCTACGAAAACTATATCAGAAAATATCCAGCAGGTACTTTTTTAGCAGAAGCTAGGAAACAGCTGAAATTATTGCAGGATGCGCGTGATAAAAGAAAGGCTGTTTTAGAAGAATTAGCGGCCCAGGCTTCTGAACGGGCAGGTATTCGACAACAATTTGATAGCTTAATAACCAAAGCAGAAAGTCACTTTCAGCAACGCGAATTATCAGAAGCCAAAGACGCTTATCAACAAGCACAACTCTTCTTTCTGGAAGGGTTTGTACCTGATTTGAAATATATTGATGACCAATTGGTGTTTTGTGCTAATGGTATTCGGTTTCTAAATCATTATGAGCAGGGAAAAGGGTATCTCAAACAAAATAATTACCGACTGGCACTTGAATATTTCAAAGAAGCACAAACTGTTGACGACAATCCCAAACTCGAAGATCTTATCCGGTATTGTCGGCTTAAATTACACGAAAGCACTCCCGGTCCAATTATTGAAGAGGAGATACAATCCGAATTGAATCCAGTACCCCTGCCTCAGCGCTTAATGGGTACATCCAATGAAACGGTCAAGACAGATCAAATGAATGGGCAGCAACCAGCAACCAATCGTACGCTTTCCAGCACTGCTCGACCTAAGCGAAAGAAAAGTAAGATAAGCGCTTTATTGATTGCTTCGATTATAGGTGGTGGAATTTTGGCCGCTTATCAATTGTATCAGGAAAACCAATTAGTAGCAAATAGTACCAATCAGGCATACACCGAGCGTTCAACAGAAATCGTACAGCCACCAAGATCCTATACCAATGGGATCTTGGGAGAGTGGACTTTACGTGATTTAGTATACGATGGACAGTCCATTCGAAATACTTACAATAGTAATTACCAGAATCTGCTTAATACGACTATCACTTTTGGGAATAGTAACCAGATGCAATACTACGATAGCTATGGCCAGTTAAGGGTGGCTAATTACTATATCAATGACCAAAATGGCGCTATTACCATCCGTAATTATCTGGGTGGACTTTCCGGAACCATCCAAAACATGAATAGGCGACGTCTGGTTATAGGCTTTATTGAAACGGACGCTTATGGGGTTCAGCATCAAGGAGTGCTGACCTTTGCGCGCTAACTAATGACCCAGTCCAAACCTTTATTGATAGAAAGATAGATGACAAAAGCAATCACCGGAGCACTAATACAACTGAACATGAACTGATAGTACCAGCTTGAAATTCGACTTTTCTCCACCAATTCAACCAGCAGTGATACAAGAAGTACGGATAGGCCAATGCCTCCGAAAATAAAACTGATTAGCGTAGCAAAGTAGTCATTCCATATCCAGATGGCCAGATAAATGACCAGTTGGATCAAAAATATTTCAAGAACGTAGGCTTTAATACGCATACTTATTCCTGTGGAATTCTTTTTACTAATAAAAAACGGAAGTTGAAATCGCGAATCGAGGTAGTAAGATTTAGGGTAGAATCACTCAGGTTTTGAATGGTATAGTCAATATCTAAGTCGCTTTCTCGTTGCTCTATTTTATTCTTGGAAAAGGTGTATGTCGCATCATCAGGTATTCCTGTAATGTTGGTGCGCATGGTTCCGTCTTCAAAAAACTCAAAGAAAAGTTCATCTAATGATTCCGTGAATTGACCGTTGCGGTAAGCTTCCTGGATTTCCCAAAAACCTACTAGATTGGTGGACTCTTGCTTCGACTCATTTTGGCACCCCAGTAGTAATAAGGCCAGAAAAAAAATACCTGAAATTGATTGTATTTGCAATGGACTGTTTTTTTATGTACCTAAAAATATCTTTTTCCGCTGTAAAACCCATGTATTTATCTTGCTATAAGAACCCAAGTTTAATAAATAGGTTGCTTGAGTTCGTATTAATTACTTTTTTGGTGCAGCCGCTCGCTGGAGACGGTCATTAATAGCTCTACCCAAACCATGGTTCGGGACGAGTTCGACACCAATAATATCAACGTCAAGTTGGTCGAGGTACCTAAGAGCGGCAAAAAGATTACGCGCGGCTTCGTTCACATTTCCCATTGGGGACAAAACGATCTGATGCTGTGGATTTATGCCATCGTGCTTATTCTGAAACCGCAATAAGCCAATTCGTGAAGGGTTGTATTGTTTTAGTAAAATGTGTGGTTGTTCTTGAACTACCTGAATACTTGGAGCGTAATGGCTTTTTAGCATACCAGGAGCGGCAGGGTTGCTTGTGGAGTGGGGTTTGATACTCACCGATCCAATAAGCGCTTCTACACTTTCTATGGCTAGTCCGCCTTGCCGGTAAACCACAACCCGGTTATGTTCCATACCGATTATGGTACTCTCTACACCTATTTTGCAAGGACCACCGTCCAGTATATAGGGTATTTTTGTACCCAATTGCTGCTCGACATGGTAAGCCGTGGTTGGGCTTATATAACCAAATGGATTGGCACTAGGTGCAGCTACAGGGAAATCAAGGCGGGAAAGTATTTGCTGAACGGTGGGATGATTTGGAATCCGAACCGCTACCCGGGGCATACCCGAAGTAATCAGATCAGGGATGATGGTTTTTCGAGGAAGCAATAAGGTAAGTGGTCCGGGCATAAAGGATCTTGCCAGGACCCGTAAGGGTTCCGGAAATTCAAGGGTGTATTCATGAATCCGATCCACCGCACTGGTATGGATAATCAAGGGATCAAAAGCGGGGCGATTCTTAACGCTATAAATTTTTAAAATTGCATGGTCATTCAGCGCATTTCCGGCTAACCCATACACCGTTTCGGTTGGCAGAGCTACCAGATCTCCCTGTTCTAAAAAATGAATAGCTGTATCAATTTCTTTTCCGATCATGGCCGCAAAATTAAGCATATTTATGCCTTAATGGTTGACTTTCATTCGAGGTTTATTTGATGAGGGCGCGACCATCATAAGGGCCTCGCAGTACTTCTCATACACATAACCATCAGAATTGGACCTGAGGTTGGATTTTAAGCTCATTATCGGTTTTAATTTCTGTATATTATTATGACTAAATGCATAAAGAAGGTTTAGTTGCTTTTCCAGATGTACCCTAAAACACAGATATGATACGATCTTTTTACTCCGGCTATGCCATGGTTTTATACCTGATGCTATTGCTGCTTTCCTGCCAGCCTTCTTATGAAGTGGACGTATTTATCAAGGGTGCGCAAGTCTATGATGGTTCTGAAAATTTACCATTTAAGGCCGACGTAGGGATTAAAGGGGATAGGATTGCTTGGATAGCGGCGGATACTTCGGTTCGTGCGCGAAAAACCATTCTGGCTGACGGCTATTTGCTCATACCTGGGTTAATTGACCCCCATACCCATTCTTTGCGGGACTTATTTTCTGAAAACCGGAAAAGTAATGTCAATTATCTTACTCAGGGCGTAACAACGGTAGTTAATGGTAATGATGGTAATGGGCGTTTTGATCTGGCCGAAACGTTTGATTCGCTTATGCAAAAAGGGATAGGCACTAACGCGGCCTTTATGGCTCCTCATGGTACCATCAGGAAATTAGTGATGGGGATGGATGATCGTGTGCCTACCAGTGAAGAAATGAGTAACATGGGCACGCTGGTGCGGAAATGTATGGAAGAAGGTGCATTGGGCCTGTCGGCAGGTCTCTTTTATGCGCCCGGCAGTTTTTCACAAACAGAAGAGGTGATCGAATTGGCAAAGATCGCAGCTGAGTACGGCGGTTTGTACGATGTGCATATTCGAGATGAGAGTAGCTACTCGGTAGGGTTGATAAATGCGATTCGCGAAACCATAGAAATTGGGGAGAAAGGAGGGCTACCGGCTAATATCTCGCATATTAAATGTTTGGGTGCAGATGTATGGGGTTTAAGTGATTCTATTGTTGCTATTGTGGACTCTGCCAGAGCTGCAGGACTTGCTGTAACGGCTGATCAATATCCCTTTGAGGCTTCCTCAACTTCTTTTTCAGCAGCACTACTTCCTCGTTGGGTAGTAGCTAACGATCCCGACTTTTTACCCCGACTTTCTAATGATACTCTTTTGCCACGTATTCGGGAAGGTATTGCTGAAAACTTAAGGAGAAGAGGAGGGGCACCAACAATTTTACTTACCCGCCCAAAGGATACAACCCTGACTAAGTTAACCCTCGCAGAAATAGCGGAACAGTGGAATATGGATGCTGTTCAGGCGGCTATTGAAATTATAAAATCAGGGGGTAGTTCGATTGCTTCTTTTAATATGCAGGAATACGATATTGAAACTTATATGCGTCAGCCGTGGGTTATGACCTGTTCTGATGGGGGGAGCCCGCACCCCCGAAAGTATGCGACCTATACCAATAAAATGGTCAAGTATGTGAATTCCAGACAAATAATTAGCATGGAAGATATGATCAGGCGGTCAACAGGTATGGTGGCGGATGTATTTGGTATTCCAGACCGAGGGTATATTCGCCAGGGATACTTTGCGGATATCGCATTATTTAAACCAGAAGAACTAAAAGTACATTCTACATTTGCGGATCCAGTGAACCTTTCTGAAGGGATGCACTATGTGCTGGTGAATGGTGTTATTGCCATTGAAGCGGGGCAATATACAGGCGTGCTGGCAGGGCAGCCCGTTACTCGAAAAAAAGAATAAAGCACAAATAGCTACAGCCGGATGTCATAATCTTAATGAAATCCGGCTGTAACAGGGGTATTTTTCAGCGTAATAATTACTGTCCTAATTTAGCCCTTTGACGTGGGATGAGGTATAATGCTGTTTGGCGACCATCAATATATCGAACATCTTTGCCGTCGAAAAAGGCGTCTTCTTCCATCATCATTCTTATTTCTTTATTCCACTCGGGTAAAAATACTTTAGTATTTAACTCGATTGAATAGGCTGTATTGGGAAACAAAGGGTAGTCCCCTTTATTAGGTACGCCACCTTGCTGATCCCACAAACCAATGGTTGGGCCAGCACCATGGCCGTGGTAGCCAATAGGGTGGGTGTAGATCGTTGGCTTTAAACCTGCTGATTTAGCTTGTTTTAGGGCGGCAGCTAGCATTTCATTACCCGTTCTACCCGTCTGGAATTGATCGGTTAGAATATCCATGAGTTGTAGCCCTTTGGAAAAGGCCATCTTCAGATAAGCAGGCGCATCCGTTTCCCCTGGCTTGAGTACATAGGCATTTTCTTGGGTGTCCGTATTAAGTCCAAGGTAGGTGATTCCGAAATCGCAGTGAACCAAATCACCAGGCAAAATGACATCGGTATCGGGCCGTCGCGAAAAAGAACGGTTGCTGTCACCACCATTAGGGTCTGCCCTTTGCACATCGACAGTAGGATGAAACCAAGCTGTCAGGCCTAGTGCTCGAATACGCTCCCGATAATACCAAACGACATCATTGGTTGTCGTAATGCCAGGTTGGATTACTTGGTCAGAAAGTCCTTCCTGAATAATTTCGTGGGCGATTCGGCATATTTGCTGGTAGGCAACCATTTCCGATGGCGTGCGGGTTTCTAGCCACCCTATGGCTAATTCCTCCGCAGATACAATTCGGTTGCGGTACTTTTTGGAAATCGCATTTTGGAGCATATCAAAATGTTGGGCAGATAGGCCGTCGGCTAAGCCAAAATGTTCGGATTTGTTTACCCCAATTTTAGATGGCTTTCTTTTACTGATAATTTCAGCCAGACGAGCCCACTGGTCGGGCTGTTTATCTTTGTCCCATGCTTTTTTGAAAACAGCCCCAACATCATAACGGGCACAAGCTAGGGTTTCTATCTCGTCTCCGTCGTAATAAACCACCAGCATGGTTGTTCTGCGAGCAGAAAGCCAGTTGGATGGAAGCATGGTTTTTAAGACAGCATCTTCGTTGTATTCTTTGGAAATCAATATCCACATATCGATACCAGTACGTTCCATTAACATTGGAAGAAGGGTTTCTACTCGTTCTTCTAACCAAGCGTCATGTACTTTACCCTGTTGTTTCAAATCCAGAATAGCTGGCATCTGAGCAGAAAGTGGGAACGAAACCCATAAGAAAAGGAGTAAGGAAAAAATTGGCTTCATATAGATTGATTTTGTTAGTTATATCTCTTGTGTATCTAATCCTTCGAAGATTGGATAGTCCTGATTAGTGTATCTTTTTTCATTTGATTTAGTTCCTGAATCAGTTGCTCATGAGCTTGACGCAGATGCCATAGTTTTTGCAGACTGGCCTTTAGCTTGTCATGAGTATGCGCTACCATCCGGATGGCATTTTCAGCTCTTTGCCTAAGGATATAATCCGTAATGAGGCTATCGTAAAAGCTGTTGGAGAAATGTTGGAAGCTGGAGGCGTTAAAACGAAACATTTTTTCTGGTTCGTCATACACATCGCTTAGATCGGCCATAAACCGATGGAGTAATAAATTGACTGTGGGAAGGAGCTTTCGAGCCTTATCAATATGAGCTAATTTTTTGCTTACTTTCTTAACTACACTTTGGCGTTGGTGATTTTCTCCCCACCAACCTGATTTTTTGAGGTGATCGAGCATTTTTGCTGTTAATCGCTCTGCTTCCTGGCCTGTCTTTACAGCTTCGTTAACCTCTGTCAGGTCCCGATATCGGCGGTCTAAATCCTGGTTAGTCTGCCGAATTAGCTTTCCTTCGGGCGTGTCAGTTCGTGCAATCTGCTCACCGTAAAAATCAAGTTTTCTTTGGTGCTCCTTGCGAATGTTAGGGGCATCGGCTAATTTTTCACGCAAGACTTTTTGCTCAAATTCCAGTATTTCTACCTCTTTGTGTTGTTGGTTGTATTTAAGAACAGCTTCAAGATAATCCTGCTTTTCTTGTTGTAATCGTTCTTCATCTTTTCCGAGTAGATTGCGAAACATTTTTCGTAATCCGGCTTTTTCGAGTTCCTCGTACTGTTGGTGTTCTTTTTCAACAATTTTGTCTAGGGTCCGCAACTCCCTAACGGCTACCTGAAGTCTTTGCTGCACATGTTCAAGATGTTTTTGAGCTAGTTCTAAGCTTTTGACTTTTTCGAGTGATTTTACAAGTTCTTTATGCATAATTTTGGGTGCTATCTAATAAAGTTGGTGATGTAACGCTTAAATGGGCTAAGGTAAAATAAGTCGTGCCACATACTTCGTCGGATATTAAGATCCGAAAACGTCATCAATGTCCCTCTGTAGGTCTTTTAGGTCCTGTTCTGAATGCCTATTTTTTTCATTTTGAATGTCTGAGAATGGGTCATTTAGTTTTCGAACTTCTGTGGGTTGCCCTTCGAAGGTAAGCATTCGGTAAATAGTGGTTAATAGTGGAATATCCTGACAATCCAGAATAGAGTCAATAATCTGCCGCTTAAGTGGATTCATGATTGTACATATTGAATGAGATGCATTAGAATATCGCGTTGGGGTGCCACCGAACGCATAATTTTACTTCTGACCAAAGCCCCGTAAAAGGCTAAATGAATAAAAGTCGCCAAGTCTTCTGGCGTTTCACTGTTGCGGATACTTCCCTGCTGCTGCCCTTCCCGCACGACTACTGCCAGTTGTTGTATCCAGCCTTGAAAAATAATGTCAGCTGTCTTGGCCAGGTTGTCGTTGTATCCACCGGCTTCAGTAGCTAAATTCATAACTAAACAGCCATTGCGCGCCTCCTCGTCTGCATATGCTTTCATTAGAAGACTATAAAAATGAATAATTCGCTTCAGAGGTGCTTCGTCGGTGGGTGTCAGTGCTTGATATAACAGGCTATCGATTCGCTGACCGTATAACTCAAGGAGTTGTACGGTAAAGTCTTCCTTACTTTTAAAGAAGTTATAAAATGACCCCTTGGGTATTCCACTCCGCTGGAGAATGTCACTAACCCCAGTATTATGATACCCCTGCCTGCGTATCAGATACAATCCTGTCAATAAAATATCTTCTTTGTTATACTTCTTATTCATCCGCAGTGAATTAGACCGGATGGTAAAATAAGAATTCAGTTCTTAATTGAGAAGTACCAATTGGAAAGGGTTAGCTCATAAATTAAGTTTCGTTTTTAATAAAAAGTACCCGGACAAGTTGATCATAAAGAGGTTTAGGAACCAATGATTATTAATTTTCTTTATATTTCAGTTCAATATGTTTTTGGCGAAAGTCAGGATAAAACCCATTATGTGTGTCTGTATTAAAAGAAAAAAAGCGTTATCTCAAACAGTTTATCACCAAGGGTATTGAACCTACCTTTAAAGCCCTTGAAGATATTATCGCAGCGGAGTCTGCTATGCGCAATGAATTACTGCTTTTTCAGGGACAATACCAGCGGGCAAAGCTAGATGATTTGAATGGCCTCCAATCCGCTTCGCAAACCAAACAAGACTATGCTCGGATTCGGATGGGGCTATTAGCGCTGATTGATCAGTTGACACCAAAAGATATTGGACTTGAAACGATCATTGAAGAGCTATCACCAACAGAAATACCGCCTGGCTTGCAGGCCAGTATCGATAAGTTGGATAACAGAATAGCCCGAATGAATGATCGACTGATACGGATAAAGGGAACCGATATAACTCAGGAGATGAAACTAGAAGAAGAAATAGAAGAACTCAGAAAGTTAAGATCCACCCTGTTAAATCAATCATGATGAGTAGTTCCTTAGCAGATATTCGGGGAAAAGAAGCGTCTATTCAAAAACTGACTGAAAAAATTAACCGGATTCGGGATCGCCTGATTCGGGAGAAAGGAACAAACATATCAGCGGAACTAAAGCTGGAAGATGAATTGGCCGAACACGAGGCTATGCGAGAAGAGCTCAAAAAACAGCTTACCGCAGCTTACCGCATTGGTAGCTCAACCGAAGGTAATCTCATTGCTGACAAGCTGGCTTCTTTTGATGAGCGTTTTAGTGATGATATAGGATTACTACATCGGGTTAATATGAACCGAGATAAGATGACTAGGCTCTTCTTTGACTTTACTGAAAAGCTTGAGGATGAGACCTATCAATTTTATTTCATTACAGCTTGTCCTTCTCAGATGCCGCCAAGTTTTGCCGAAAGGCTAATTTTTGAGTACGTTGAGGAAGAATTTGACGGGGATACGGAGAGTATTCGCTATCCTTTATATGATAATACAGGGCGGTTAAAATTTGATGCACTACCCCAAAAAAGATCGCTCAAGAATTGTATCGAAAAAGCTTTTCCGCGTTATTTCTCTTCCTTTTTTGGGTTCCCCAGCGAATTGGATTTTGCTACTTTTATTGCACAAGGCATACCCAATATTCCCGAAGCGTATGTGTGTATGGTATTTGAGATTCAGGAAAAAAAATGGGACCAGAATTTGACACCTGATTATCTGGAATGGATCATAAAAACGTTTGCTGCCACCCATGAGGAAGTGCCTCGGTTTCTGTTCTTTTTTGTTACCTACATTCAGGACCTCCATTTGAATGATGATGTAGGTAAGCCCATTGTCAATATTCTTGATGATTTAGCTGGACGTTTTGACCAGGTGGTGCATCTAAAACCGCTGCGACCCGTTGCGGAAGCAGATGTAAGAGCTTGGCTGCTGAGTATTGGTATTCGCAATGACAGAAATATTGAAACCTTGATTGATATGATTAAGAAAGGTTTGCGTAAGGAGGATTTACAGCATTACCAACAAACCAAGGAGTTTAATATGGCTGACTTAGAGCTGGTACAGCAAGCCATTTGTAATTATTTGGATAAACAATAAGCAAGAAAACCCAAAATGATATGGCCTTTAGAATTTTTGATACAGGGGCACCTCGGTCTTTACCGGAAATACCTTTTAACTCAGAATTAAATAATGCGGCAAAATATTTGCCTTCGGAAGGGCTCATTCAAGCCGTAAATGTTGCTTTGAATCTTCATCAACCCCTTCTCTTGACAGGTGAACCCGGAACGGGAAAAACACAACTCGCCCACCATTTGGCAGCTTATTTTAACTTGGGTCAAGCGGAAGTGTTTGATGCACAGACTACATCAACCGCTACCGATTTGTTGTATCGTTATGATGCATTGGCCCATTTTCAGTACAGCCAAACCCAAGCCAAACCACTCACCCTCGACGATATTCAAAAAGATTATATTGATTTCAGAGCACTCGGAAAAGTAATAAAAGAGCAACGTAAAGCGGTAGTTTTAATCGATGAGATCGACAAAGCACCTCGCGATTTACCAAACGATGTGCTTGGGGTACTCGAACGTTTGGCGTTTTCTGTTCCGGAGCTAAAAAATAAAAAATTCAGCACACCAGTTGCAAACCGCCCCATCATTATTATGACCTCCAATTCGGAAAAGAATTTACCGGATGCTTTTTTACGGCGAGTAACCTTCTATCATATTCCTTTTCCGGAACCGGCGGAACTATTGAAGATATTACAATTAAAAACCCATGATATTCCACCGGACGATTTGAAGCACTGCATTGCTCATTTTGAAACCATTCGTAAAGGGCGAAGGGCGAAACTCAAGAAAAATCCAGCAACTGCTGAACTGATTGCCTGGACGATGCTGTTGCAGCGGATGCGTTTTCCGATCACAAAACTTAGTGAGGTATCTCTCCTTGCCTCAGATGAACAGGAATTATTGAGGCATTCTTATGCTGTACTTGCCAAGAATAAAGAGGATTTGCAAGAGCTAAAAGCGAAAATGGTTCCATAATCACAGCCACCATACATGCACGAATCTACTTATACATTTGAATTGGTGGCTGCCTTTTTACACGCTCTAGAAGCGGAAGGCTATCCTATAGGGACAGGTGCGTATCTCAATATACAAGAAGTGATGACGCAACTGCCTGAGGATATCTCGGATGATGCATTGCGGGATAGCCTCATTCCTATCCTGGCTACAAATGAACAGGAGCAACATCTTTTTAGATCACTATTTAAGCGAGCACAACGTCAGGTCAAGACCTTACGAGTAGAGTCGGACATGATGCAACAGGGATCAACAAAACGATCAAGGATCGGATTTTTTTTCTTTTTGCTTTTGGGTATTCTGCTGTCATTCCTCATTTTTTTCGGGCCGCAACTCTGGCGATCTGAGTTAGAACCCACATATTATCATTTTAGTCTTAAGCCTGGACAACTTGACCAGGTGGTTGCGCCTGATAGTGCCATGATGAAAGGCTTGCGCCCACCTGTTCGGTTTTCGCTTCCGCAAAAGCAAAATAATAAGTTGCCGTCGTTCCTGCTGTTCGAAATTGAAGAGGGGGGCGAGATGGTCAAGTTTAGGGCACCTGATTCCAGTGTAGTAGATACGCTGGAACTCACTTTGGAAGGAACGGGGCGTTATTACCGCACTGTTTTTCTTATTGGTGAGGTGGCGCCCGTAATAGAAACAGGAGAAGAACAATTAGAGATAGCTGTTCTACCACAGCGTTCTATAGAAGATCAGGAGCGCTCGTTTAAGGAACCTTTACTTCGAGCACAGGAACTTCCCTATGCGTCAGATATACGTACCCTTGAATTTACACCCCCCCCGAAGTTGTCTTCATTTTTTGCTCGACACTGGCGTTGGATCAGATGGGTCCTTATTTTATTAACCGCTCAGTTGGTCATGTTATGGATTCGTTGGCGGGAAGAGAGCCGCCAAGCGATAGTCGCTAGTAAGGAACAAAGAACCAAACCACCCTACGTCTGGCCAATACGTCTTCCGGGACTTAAGGAATGGATTACGCTGGTTGACCATTTTCAGAAACTACGGCCTAAAATGCGGCGGCGTG
>JABSSK010000510.1 GCA_013214265.1 Saprospiraceae bacterium
TTACATCAGGAGGTGATGCCCCCGGAATGAGCGCCGCTCTTAGGGCCGTAGTACGGTCCGCTTCTTTTCACGATCTACACGTGTATGGCATCAAGCGGGGATACGAGGGAATGATTGAAGGCGATTTAAAACGTTTAGAACGCAAAGATGTAGCTAATATCATTCATCGTGGGGGCACCATCCTTAAAACGGCGCGTTCTCAGCGATTCATGACAGCAGAAGGAAGGCAACAAGCTTTCGAGTCACTACAAGCTTTCGATATTGATGCTTGTATTGCGGTTGGTGGTAATGGAACTTTTACTGGTGCCCATGTTTTTCAATCCGAGCATAATATGCCTTTCATTGGTATTCCGGGAACCATTGACAATGACTTATTTGGAACCGACTACACCATTGGTTTTGATACCGCTGTGAACACAGCTATTGAAGCTGTCGATCGAATAAGGGATACAGCCGATTCCCATAATCGCCTATTTTTTATTGAAGTTATGGGCCGTCATGCTGGTTTCATTGCTCTACATACGGCAATTGCTAGCGGCGCTGAAAGTGTCCTGATTCCTGAAATTGATACTTCTCTCGAATCGTTGGTTGAGCGCTTACGCAAAAATGCCAAACGAAAAAAATTGTTTAGCCTTATCATTGTGGCTGAAGGCACCCCACTTGGTGATGCCAACGAAATTGCTCGTAAAATTGCCGAACATACAGATGACTTTGAGATCAAAGTAACTATTATTGGGCACCTGCAACGCGGTGGTCCACCCAATGGGCTTGACCGTGTTCTTGCCAGCAGACTAGGGCATTCCGCAGTGGAAGGTTTGATGGAAGGTCGGTCAAATGTAGCGGTTGGAATTGTTAATGACAATATTACGTTCACCTCATTTAGTGATGCCATTTCCAAACAGAAAGTCATTAATAATGAGTTAGTGAAAATGGCCGAAATTCTGGCTATGTAAAGCCATCAATAGCTTTTTTCTTTCTATCGACTGCGGATTCTGTCCATATGAACAGTAAAAATAGAGGGATTAATCCATGAGGCATTCTGAATATAACTTCATGGAGCCATTGGGCAAGGCTATTTTGCCAGTAGTCAGGAACAAAGTGGGCCACGATCCGCGCCAGTGCCGTAACACTGCCCCAAAATACCATATAACCTGCTGACCAAATTCTAATGCGACGCCACGGCACTTGAATACCAACCGCAACAATTAGGTCAAGCCAACCTGCTGTTTTTAGAAACAAAATACAATTGCTTTCAGACCATCCAGTAATGTCCAAGGTCATCTGAATGAAATGCCCTGGCCTGGGAAACCAACCCAAGGCATATAATCCATGACCAATAAAAGTAAGACTACAGGCCCAAGCTGCCCATTGTATGTGTTTTTCCTGCCAGGACATATATCCAAAACCCAGCAAAAACAGTATGGGTGTAAACCATTGTAATGTATATTCAAGTAAAAAAGCCAACTGCCCAAAGTGCGCTTTCGTTTCCAGAACAGATAGGAAAACAAGCAAGAAAACGCCTATCCAAATCATTTTTCTGCCTATACGCAATAACAAAAAGGTGCACCCTGCACACCCCAAAAAGCACCACCCTATCGTTTTGGTTAAAAAAACTATTCCAGCATTGATACGTGGGTCGGTGGCATAGTCGGTCCATGTCATGGAAGTAAAAAACACAACCAGCGGTTTCATGATAACCTCATCCCAAAATAAAGAACGATATGGGCCATCCCAACGAATATGCTGCCAGGCACGACCCAAAAACAAAGCAACTGTAGCTATCTGTACCCAGATAAAGTGGCGAGGTAAGACGTTTTCACGAAGGGATGACTTTATCGTCGTATAACGCATATTGCAATGCAAATTGGTCGTAAATCTAATTACTTAAAGGCTGAAGACTATTTTCTTTCCTTACAAGTAGTCTGCAGAGCAGATTTTTACCCTAACAACTAGCTAATAATTTGTTGGCATAGCTTAGTTGGATTCCAGAGCACCTTGTGTAAGAGGTCAGGTGTGCGGAAAACAGTACGTTATTGTACTGGTATGGTGCCGTTACTTGTCTTTATTTTCGTGGTGCATCAAGGTTGCCTTCAGGAAGGCATCCAGATCACCGTCCAGAACGGACTCCGTTTGCGATGTTTGGTGATTCGTCCGGTGATCCTTAACACGCCTGTCATCTAATACGTAAGATCTGATTTGTGACCCCCATTCATTTTTCATTTTTCCGGCTTCGACTTGTTCTTTTTCGGCTAGTTGTTTTTCGAGTTCACGTTCGTACAAACGTGATTTAAGCATTTGTAATGCCTTATCTCGGTTCTGATGTTGGGATCGTTCCTGCTGACATTCTGCTACAATACCCGAAGGCAAATGTCGCACCCGAACGGCTGATTCGGTTTTGTTTACGTGTTGCCCACCAGCACCGCTGGCTCGAAAGGTATCCCATTCTAAGTCAGCAGGGTTGATCTCCACCTCAATTCGATCATCAACCATAGGGTGAACAAATACAGACGAAAAGGAAGTCATCCGTTTGCCTTGCGAATTAAAAGGGCTAACACGGACAAGTCGATGCACACCATTCTCCCCTTTAAGCATACCATAGGCAAAATCACCTGTAATCTCTAGGGATACGGACTTGACACCTGCTACATCACCATCCTGCCGATTGAGTTCACTTACTTTATAGCCACTTTTTTCGGCCCACATCACATACATACGCAATAGCATGGCCGACCAATCATTAGCCTCCGTACCTCCAGCTCCGGAATTAATTTCTAGAATAGCCGACAATTCATCCTCAGGCTTATTCAATGTGGAGCGAAACTCTAAGTCATCAATATTTTTGAGTGCTTCTTGATATTGGCTATCCACTTCCTCTTCAGAAGCTTCCCCTTCTTTTTGGAAAGAGAGAAGGACCTCCACATCATCGACAACACTTTGTGAATTCAAATATTGATCCACCCATTTTTTATGGCTTTT
>JABSSK010000511.1 GCA_013214265.1 Saprospiraceae bacterium
TAAGTATCGCAGTCATTCTGTTAACCACCACAGCCCAACTACCCAACTATTTTACAAGTGGTATCAAAGCTGGATTCGATACCGAATTTTTGGGGCGATCCGATGGCTATCTCGCCATCAAAAAAACTTATGGCGTAACTTTCAATACTGTAACCCTCAGTTCTCCACTTATGTATCGAGCTGTCAGGGATGGATACGTAGACTTAATTGGAGGATATGCCACCGACGGTCGTATCAAAGCCTTTGATCTAAAGGTTCTTCAGGATGATAAATTTGCCTTCCCTCCATATTTTTGTGCTCCACTACTAAATGGGCAAACAGCACAAAAGCACCCCGAGGTCGTTGATGTATTAAATTTGCTTGCCGGCAAATTAACCGACTCTGTCATGACAGAACTTAATTATCGTGTCGACTACGAGAAAGTACCACCTGATACGGTAGCTAAGGATTTTCTACAAGCGCAGGGATTATGGCGACCCGATCGTGCACAAGGTGGAGAAACGATTATTTTTGGGTCTAAAATTTTCACGGAGCAGTATGTACTCAATGCCCTCTTCAGTGCACTAATTAATGGGTATACTGATCTAGACACCGACCGCAAAAATGGTTTGGGGGGAACCAAAATATGTTTTGATGCCCTAAGAACAGGGGAGATCGATATTTACCCCGAATACACTGGAACAGGTTTGATGGTTATTCTGCAACCCAACCAAATGACACTAGATTCACTGGGTAGTGCACCCGATCCCATTTATGATTATGTGGATGCTGCTTTCGCTAAAAACTATAACCTAATTTGGTTGGAACCCTTAGGCTTCAATAATACATATGCCCTTATGGCCCGAACTAAGCAAGCCAATGAAAAAGGGTGGGAGAAGATATCCGATATCAACAAACCCCAGCACTAATAGTCCAATAAACTATTCATTGCAGCTACTACTTTCTCCTTTGATGGGATCATAGCCCGTTCTAAAACCTCATTGAGCGGGATAGCAGGCATATTTTCTGCACCCAGTGTTCTGACGGGTGCATCCAGTGTATCGAAGCAATTCTCCTGAATGCGTGCAGCAACAGACTGGGCGAATGTACCGTTTACAGGCTCTTCGGTAACTACTAAAATTTTCCCGTGTTTCCGTGCCGCATCGTAAATGCCTTTTTCATACAACGGAAATAGGGTTCGTAAATCCCTGGAAATGCTTTAGCCGCATTCAATGCCCAATGAACGCCCATTCCATACGTTACGACAAGCAGACTATCACCTTGTTCTATCCGGTCAGAGGCTGCGGCCAATATCGTATTTGATTTTCCGAAAGGAACCACATAATTGGCATCGGGCTCGGGAAGTTTTGCAGCTCCAGTTCCTGGAACTTTCGACCAATACAATCCTTTATGTTCAAGAATCACTACGGGGTTTGGATCGTAATAAGCAGCCTTCATCACCCCTTTCATGTCAGCTCCATTGCTAGGGTACGCAATTTTAATACCTCGAATATTGGTAAGTACTGATTCTACACTCGATGAATGATACGGTCCACCACTCCCATAAGCACCGATTGGCACCCTGATGATACTACTCACAGGCCACTTCCCATTTGAAAGATAACACGACCGGCTCAACTCAGTAAATAATTGATTGAGTCCAGGCCAGATGTAATCAGCAAACTGAACTTCAACAATCGGTTTTAGCCCTACGGCCGACATGCCTACCGTACTTCCAATGATAAAAGCTTCTTGAATTGGAGTATTAAATACCCGATCATCCCCAAATTTCTGTGCAAGGGTTGCGGCCTCTCGAAATACCCCCCCCAAACGTCCACCTACATCCTGACCGTATAATAGGCACTCCGGATGGGCCTCCATTAGTTCCTGCACAGCATGTAGCGCGCAGTCCACCATGACAGTTGGTGCGGCCCCTTCCGGTGCACGCACTCCTTTTTCCTCTGTAATTGGTGTAGGTGCAAAATCATGCAAAAACAAATCTTCTGGTTTGGGATCTTCAGCATCCCTTGCCTGTACGAATTCTTTCTCTACAATTTGCCATATCTCTTCTTCTATCGTTTCCATTTCGTTCAAACTCAGAATCCCCTCGTCTATCAGTAAATGTTTGAATCGTGGATATGGATCCCGTATCATATGCTCTTCCAAATCATCCCGATACCACTCCTTACGCACACCCGAAGTATGGTGATTCAATAAAGGTACATCCGCATGAATCAGGAAGGGCCTTCTTTCTTTACGCATTATCGCCAAGACTTCCTGAACGGTTTGATAGGCCGCGATGAAGTCTGTACCGTCAATACTTATTGCCTCTAGCCCGTGAAAGCCTGCTGCGTACTGCGCGGCATTTTGTGCACGTGTTTCTTCCGCATTTGCCGAAATATCCCAGCCATTATCCTGCACCACATATAGAATAGGAAGCTGGCGCAAAGCAGCCATTTGAAAAGCTTCCGCAACCTCTCCTTCCGTTACGGATGCATCACCTAAAGAACATACAGCAACCGGTAAGTCTGCTTGTTTATCAGACACCATTCCTATACGCTCCCGGTATTGCATACCCAAAGCAATACCTGTTGTAGGAATAGCCTGCATTCCTGTTGCTGATGATTGGTGTGGTATTTTGGGTTTATCTTCATCTCGCAAACTAGGATGAGCATAGTATGTTCTACCACCTGAAAAAGGATCAGAGCGTTTTGCAAATAGCTGAAGCATGAGATCAAGCGGACGCATCCCTAAACCCAACAACATCGCATCGTCACGATAGTAAGGTGACACAAAATCCTGGGGTAGAAGTTGCATCCCCACCGCCAATTGTATAGCTTCATGGCCTCTAGCAGTAGCATGAACATATTTAGAAACCAGTTTGAAATTTTCTTCATATACTTCCGCCATTGTCTTGGCCGTAGTCATCAAGCGAAAACCTTTCAATAGTGTTTCCTTGGTAATGCCTAAATTGGATTTTACCATTT
>JABSSK010000512.1 GCA_013214265.1 Saprospiraceae bacterium
TCTTTAATCTGAAAGTTTAGTCTTGATAGGTATATTTTGTGAAGAGAATCATATGTTGGCGTTGTTTTAGCCCATTCGGGCTGTTCTCTTAAAGATATTAAATTGTCATTTTTGTTGATACCCTCAAGTGTCCAGCCAGCCTTTATTCCAAGCCTTAAGAACTTTAATCCTAATTTATACTTTTTTTCATATGTACTGAGTTCAGTGGCAACTTTGAAGGCTTCCCCATTAGTAGACAACTCTAAATTAAAGGAATCTTTAAATATCTCGTAAACTACTACTCATTGCTGGTGGAGAAAATGTCAAGGCCGACGCCTTCAAGGCGTCGTTCATTTCAGCCTTTATTTTTTCATAAGCAGCAATAACTTGTTTTCGAGCATATTTAAAAGCCAATGGACTTTTACCTCCCAATGATTGATGCGAATGCTCTTGATTGTATTGTTCTATCCAATGTTGACTCTGACATCTCAGATCTCCAAGGCTTTCAAATATTTAGGCATCTAAAACGTCTTCACGAAAGGTGCGGTTGAGACGCTCAATAAACCCATTTTGATTGGGCTTTCCAGGCTGAATAAACCATTGCTCAATCTTTTGCTCCACGCAGTAGTCCCTTAGATCATGAGCAAGGAACTCTGGACCATTATCGGTACGAATGTGTTGTGGTTTACCCCGCTCAAAGATCAATCGCTTTAGCACACGTTTGACGTGTGTACTAGTAATGCTCAGCACAACTTCGATCGCAAATATCTCTCGATTATAGTCATCCATAATCAGGAGTATCCTTACCTTTCGACCATCCTCTAGCGTATCACTCATGAAGTCTATACTCCAGGTATACTTGGGGAATAAGGGCTGAGCTAAGGCATACTGATAAGGGCGGTTTATTCTTTTCTTGGCTTTGCGTCTGAGTTTCAATCCCATGTTCGATAAACACGTAGTACTCTCTTGCGATTCCACTTTAATCCTTCATTACGTATTTTGAGGTAATACCAATCAAAACCTCTAGTTGGATAGGCCTTCGAAAAAGCGAGCAATTTAGCTTCTAGCTCCCTATCATCTTTACAGCTCTTTTGATAATAGGTAGAACGATGCAATAACAGTGTCCTATATGCAAGAGCAAGGCTACACAAATAACGCTCCATTAAATACTTCGCCATTTGTTTTTTCTTCGAAGGCTTTACCACTTTTTTCCCAAAACATCTTTAAGCATCGTATTCTGTAAGGCTAAATCGGCGTACATCCGTTTCAGCTTAACATTTTCCTCCTCCAGTTCCTTCCGTTTCTTGAGTTGGGAAGATTCCATGCCTTCGTATTTCTTACGCCAGTTGTAGAAGGTGCCTTTGGCGATACCTAGCTCTCGACAGATCTCATCAACTGAACGACCTGCTTCGTTTTCTTTGAGCGATTTTACGATCTGACTTTCTGTAAACTTTGATTTTTTCATAACAACTTAAAATTAATATTTTTCTATTTTGAAGTCGCCCACTTTTTTGGGAAGCCTTCAACTGGGCTTAACTTGATAGATTTTTTGACAACTTTGATTTTGGTAGATACATTTGTCATTTTGGAAATTATCCGGGATTTTATTCAATTCTGTTTATCTTTCCTGATCAAAATTTTGGAATAAATATATTATGCAATGGGATGTTTGCACAAGAGGCTGTGTTTAATCAAATTCCACTTGAAATAGCAGACTTTATAAAGAAAAAAAATAAATAGCTACAGCAAAAAATATAAATAATAGGCTCGTACCTCACCTACTATTCATATTCAAAACATTATAGCACATTTGAAAAACCATATCAAAAATCAATAACAAAGAAAAACATGATACTGATAAAAAGAATGGAGAAAATTTTATCATTCGTATTTGTATTGATACTATTTATTAGTTGTAATGCGCAAAAAGAATATGAAAATGAAAAACAAACGAGAAACAAAATCATTGAGGATTTCAGTAAATTAATAAAAAGTGATGTTCAAGACGACAATATAAATGGGAGTTTATCACTTGTAATCATACATAAAGACACAACATTATTATCAGAATATTACGGGAATGCAGATTCAAATACTATTTTCCGAATTGGTTCAATTTCAAAATCATTTGTGGGATTTTTAATGATGCAACTTCAGCAAGAGGGTAAGCTCGATATTAATGACCCTGTTGAAAAATATCTACCAGAAATTAGGTCTTTGATAGATTATGATAAATATCCGCCAATTACTCTAAAACAATTAGCCACACACACTTCTGGACTGGATAGAGAATCAAGAAGTAGAGATGAAAATGTACGCTTCGGAAAAATTAGTGAATGGGAAAATAATCTTATTAAAGCAATTCCTGAAACTTCATTTCGTTCAAAACCTGGTGAGAGATTTGGATATTCTAATATTGGATTTGCAATTTTAGGATTAACGCTTTCAAAACTAGCCGACACACCTTATGTTAAATTAGTTCAAGATAGGATTTTTAGACCTTTAGAAATGAAAAACACGTTTTTCAAAGTTCCGGAAAGTCAAAAAGAAAACTTAGCAATAGGAATGGCTGGAGGACCTACTGCCGAACTTGACTACGCGAGACCGAAGCGTGAACATGATCAAGTTGGGTACCGAATACCTAATGGAGGGATTTACTCAACACCAAGCGATATGACTAAATTTATGAGAGCTTGTATGGGATATTCAACTCTATTAAATAAGAATAGTATCGAAATGTTACAAACAACCTAAACACCAACAAAAAGATTAAGGTCTAATTATAGTTTTGGTTTTAGTTTATATTCAGACCAAGGAATAAACACTGTTGGACACGGGGGGTCTAACGCAGGATATACAGCACATTTCGAGTATGAAAAAGATAGTCAATATGGAATAATAATTATGAGAAATTACAATTTCGGTAATACGAACTTGGATTTGAGATCAAATTCATTACTCAGAAAATTAAGTTTTATAGAAT
>JABSSK010000513.1 GCA_013214265.1 Saprospiraceae bacterium
TTTTCTTTTCATAATCAGTGCCTAATTTACGGTTTTTACCAACTAAGACACTGGCTCGAATTTTGGGGAGAAGCATAAAGGCCTACCGGCCCAAGAGCCGTTAATTCCGGCTCAGGCTATGGCCGATATCTACGAGAAACAAGACTTGTTTTGGGCCGAGGAAAATCCTCTATACATCATGATCGAGCTTATTGAAATCGGTGTATTCGGCATGATCTTTATTGCCGCCGACAATATGCTGACACAAATCATTGATAAGTTCTTTGGCGATGAAATGATACAAGCAAACGGATAAAATGCAGGCGTAATGGCCTTAAGAGAGGGATGTCTACTTTTTTATTATTAATCGACTGATATGACATTATAAACTAAAAAATTCCCTTTTAATTCCGTAGTATATTCAAACACTTCTAAAGGGAAAAAATTTAAAAAAACGGGAACATTTATTAGAGCATGCATAGGTAGATCAATGTCATTAGTGACATACATTTCATATACAGAGTTGCCTAATTTAATAGGAAATGGCATATCATCCGTATCATCTAAGATCTCAGGTATTTCCAAAATAACCTTAAAACAATCATAGCCTAGAATATTCTTTCTATCAGTGATGTCTTTTTCCAATCGAACGGGTTTTATTTCGTCTTTAAATAAATCATCTAATTCATTTTCTTCAAGACTTACATTATTAAGAGCGAAAACAGAGCCGAACAGTCCATTTGTTTTAAATAGTTGCCATCCATTCATAACTCCTTGAGTATTCATGAAATGTTCTGTTCGCCATATTGTATCACCTGATGTTTGTATCTGAATGTTTTGACTCATAGAAGTTCGAATCATGTCCAAGAACATACCATCCTGTGTTAAAAACGTAGCTCTCGAACTATCGCCCCCCTTTTCTAATATAATTTGATACAGTTTTTTGGAAAACCTTTTAATAGAAGCTTCACCTTCGGAGCTACTTTCTTGTGCACATGTAAAGCGAAGATTATAAGATTGTGCGTTAATGGAAAAAATAAATACAAATGAAAGAGTATAGATTATTAGAATAGCTTTTTTCATATAATTTTTTTGACTGGACATTTTGAGGAATAAGATTACCTCTCAATGTTCCAATTTCTTTGAGAAAACTCAGTTTTCTTATTTAGTATCTTGCTCTAAGCAACTTTTATTGCCATAAAAAATTATTCTCGGACCAATTCCACAAATGGTTCAAACCGAATACCAGTAATTTTCTCTCTGACAAGAGCATTCTTCACCGCTTCTGAAACAATTAATCGCCCAGGAGAAATAAGGCAAAAAACATCGAATTTGAAATCTTTTTTTAGTGTTAACCTTTTCAATACTGGCCTTAGCTGAGAAACGGGCCTTCCTTCGTCAAGTTCTGTTAAAGAAGATATATTAAGATCTTCTAGCTCTTTATACTCGCCTATTTCGTAATTGAATTCGATATTGACATATTTAGTTTTACTAAATTCAATATCATTATCTTGAATCGTCCTGTTGAAATAAAAAAATAAAAATCCAGGCACTACCTTATTAAATTGAATTAATTCGATGTCAGCTAAAGTGTAATCCAATATGTTAAACCATGATAACACATTAAAAAACTTTTCACTTAATATAGCACCACTACCACCAATAGGAACACAATCAATGAAATCTGTAATTTTTGCATTTTTGTTAACTAATACAGATTTCAAATTTGGAACTAGGCTGTTTTTTCTCCAATTATAAACAGAGTTAGGAGCGTTAAAATCATATCCTTTCGACATTTCTTCGCTATGGTTAGAAGGAATTCCAACAACTTTGGGATCCAATGACTTTTCTATTTTAAAATACTTCATTTTGAGTTGTATAGTTAGCTTTCCCCATTTTGTAAATGAGGAAAGCTATATGTTACTTATGGAGTTATGAAAATAACTTGATCTAAAGTTTTACCGTTAACTAATTGTGACCTTGTTTGATTGACTAGAGTAGCTAGTTTATTATAAACAAAACTGGCACTTTCATTAGCGTATAAGTCATTCATTTCATCAAGAACATTCTGTAATCTTGTATCATAAAGCCAATGTGCTCTAGAATAACCTTTATGAACATCTAAATTCAAATTAATTCCATTGAAAGTATCATTAATATGGAATTTACCTGATTTGGCTGCTTTTTGTATAATCGGGTTAGTGCGTTTAGCCCACGGCATAATATGATGAGCTTGTTGACCAACTCCGGTTTGCATTATAGCTTTAAGCTGGCCAGAGTTTTCTACCCCATTCTTTGTAACAAATCTAATGGTTCCATTATTATCTTTCAACATTCGTAATGTATAATTGGTAACGCCATCCGCCTTTTTTACAACTTTGAATACTAAGCGAGGAGTAGTAGCAACCCATCCAAAAGGGGTACTTGCCATTAAGCTAATTGTTGCGTTTGCACCATCCCCTTCAATAATATACAAACCAGCATTAATGAAATCAGCAGGTTCTCCTAATCCAGGAATGAGTCCTATGAGATCTAATGCAGTATGAGTTTGATTAAGAGCTACATTTAGATATGCAGCCCCAACAACTCTCCACCTTGGCCAACTAGGATTTTCTAGTGCTAAATAACCAATTTCAAATGCAAGTTCGAGGTGATTTACCGGAAATGTAGCTTCTGATAGAAGAGTGCTATACATTACATCAGCACGATTTTGCTGGTTAGTTGTACTATTGTAGCTATCATAAAAAGTTTCAAGAAATGCAGGATTTGCTATTAGATAGCTTTCTTGACTAGAAGAAAGCTGAAAGATTCCATCTAGGTTGGATACCATTTCTGCATCAGAGATCCCATCATAATATGGCAATAAATCGTTAGAGGTTCCAGTACCATTATTTCCACTAGATACTCCACTTGTAGAATCGCTATCGTTATCATTCCCATTACATTCTTGACATCTACCGCTTTCACCTCCG
>JABSSK010000514.1 GCA_013214265.1 Saprospiraceae bacterium
CCATGCCATTTTGTAGCGCAAACTGCATGACCTTTTCTCGCAGAGGAGCCTGATCGTCTTGACTCAGCGTTTCTGCGAGGTCCTCCAGATTGTGAAATGCATCCTTAGTATCAAGCGCTGCAGGCCCAAAAATACTATTCATAACAGAATGCAGATTGGCACTTATAATATGAATAGGGCGATCAGTAAGGTTGTGGTTATACAGATATGTTGTGATGTTTCGGGCCCATAATTCACCATAGTAATGCTGACCGATTTTTTCCCGTAGTGCGGAGGAAAAGGTAATCTCTCGATCCAGACTTTGATTAGTTTCCTCCAAGGAACGCTTGCCCAGCCAATAGGCGATGTGAAAAATACTATTCACTTCCGCAGTATCGGAGAAACGCTGAAAAGCCTCTTCTGTTTCTGCGTAGGTACGCCCCAATAAGGTGCTCAGGTATGTAAAGGCTACTTCTCGGTTGTAGTCGTCCCCTTGTGCTTCTTGTTCTACAATCTGAGCTAGTAGTTTCCATTCTCTTTTGATGTTTCCTTTGTGATCCGTACAGTTTCTCCGGATTTTTTCGGCTTCAATATATAAGAAGGTGAGGTGGGTTAGAATATCATAGATGTCACTTCGCCCACGGGTCATTTCAATAAACATCTGCTCTTCATCGATTCGGTACGCATGCCGTCTTCGTTTGGGTGGAATTATAGGATTAAAATTGGAGGATTCGAATCCTTCTCTGGTGATCAGCCGAATAACGCGGCATTCTTCAATGCCACGCGGAAGTCGCTGAGCTACGTAAAAGAGGCCATTAAGCTCTACTTTTTCGGGGTCAGCGATAGATCCATAGATTTCAGGACGCAACACCATCATGGCATCAATGATAGCTTCTCCAGAAAGACCTAAAGGTTTGTAACTGCCACGGATAAATAAGTGGCGCATGGCTATATATAGACGTTGGACGGCAGAGCGGGATTCTTGGGCACGGATTCGTTCTGGGTGGGATAGCATAGGGATTTTGAGTACAAAGATAGCTAAAATGCAAATGGGGGGTCTTAAAAACCTAAGGAACCAGCGCCGTCAGGCGAGGTTCCTTAGTACATCATCTACCCCTTCACTATATACTCGTTTATATTTTGCTACGGATTCCAACTCGTTACAGAATTCGCTAGCTAACTCGTTTACTTTTGTTTTTCTAGTTAGCTGCCAGCAATATCTGCTGGCAGCTTTCCAGATAATGTTTCATTGCGTCGATTGACAGGACATCTTGCTGTAAATACTTTTAGGCAATTTCGATTCGTACGTAAACCGCTCTCGGGCAAATTAGAGTAGTGTACTTTAAAGAAGTACCGTTTTTGGGATGTAGATAGGCTGTGGTCGCGGTTTTGAAAAAATGGTAAGCCATGTTTTTATGCTTACTTGGTAAGTACGCTGTTTGGGTTATTCTCGCTGAATGTAATGATGCTAATTACCCTGTCATGCACAGGGATAGGTCTAGTTAGTTGTTATTGTTATTAGCCGGTTGTAGATCATGATGCCTACAGCCAGATAAGTGCTAGGCTAGTGTTTCGAATGGTTAGATTTCACACGCTGTAGTTCTCGTTTTTTAAGAACGCTGCTGCTGAGGAACGCTGCTCGTAATAATCGGTAGCTAGATAGCCTCATTAACAGTGATTAAACTATTTATTGATTTCCTGCCAGTCTTTCAATGAACATTGTATTTCCTTTTGAATACATTACAAATATACCATGAGGGGGAGGGGTAGACAATCACATTTTTTAGCTTTTTTCACAAAAAAAATTTGTATTGCACCCTTTTATTGAAAGTATTTTATATTCAAAATGTTGTAAATCAATGATTTATGTAAATCAAATTATATATATTTGTAATATGATATTTTTATTTTTTCGGATTTTAGCATTTTTTACAAATTACCTCATTTTTCAGAGCGAAAGTGCTTAATTATTTCCAGGTATATGATTGTTTACTTTTAAGTGTCTGATATTAAAGGATTTAAAAATTATATTTTTATTTTTTCATATATGTCCGGCTGTATTTTTCATATTTTATATAATCATATAAGATTAACTTAACATAAATTTTGCCTTTTTCTTGACAATTATGCTGCAAAAACAACAGCCACTCCGGAGTAAGGAGTGGCTGTTAGGTCAGCATAGTGCTGAAAAGCAAATCATTTTGTCTCTTTTCACTCTATGAGTACCCGCGTGGTATAGATTTCCGTGCTGGCTGCAGCCACTACTACATACAAACCGGGCGGCAGACTGGATGATCTTACGGAAAACTGATTGGTAGCTATTCGGGAATATGGTACTAGAAATTGGGCACCCTTGGAATCCATGAAAAGCAGTTGTTCTATAGGAGATTCGCTATTTTCTGGAATCTCAAGGATAAAATCTTGGTTGGCAGGATTAGGAAAAACCCGTAGTATGACATTAGGGTTCACCGGTTTGGTGCCCACGGCTGTCAAGTTAATGATTTCGGTCTCGCCCCAAACAACAGGCGTGACATTAAAACTGGTATCAATAACATAAACATTATCAACACCAAACTTAAGACTGGTTTCTTTGGCCCCTATGATTATGTCTTCAATAACAATGGAGGAGGATAACAGAGGACCATTACCTGCGGTTAGTGTTTGGTCCTTTCTTACCAAAGCCATTTGCACGCGCCCATTGAACATGGAACTATCAAGGACTACCGATAATAATTCGTTTGAGGAGGACGGATTTAAATTGGCTAACCAGTTCTCGCCATCAAAAAGATTTATGTCCGAGTCAAAATTACCAATGTAGGTGGTATCAAAGTAAAAGGTAAAAGCAACACCATAAATATTGTCGAGTGGGAAATCGGGTGCGCCCAGATGAAATGTAAAATTTATGGGACCACCCCCCTCGATAGATTCTCTGGATGGGATAAGAAAAAGTGCCGGACTATTGCTTT
>JABSSK010000515.1 GCA_013214265.1 Saprospiraceae bacterium
GCTATCGTTCTATAAATATACAAGCCTGAGTGCAGATATGGTTCGACTGTTAGGTTAGGTTAGTACCAAGTTTGGAGTCTCTAGCACAAGTCTAAGTTAAAAAAGCGGAGCAGCCGGAGCAGGAGCAGCAGGACATGATAAAAGCAGAGGTTCTAGATCCAGATCCAGTGGAACCAATAGATAAATCATATATATTAAATATTACTTCTGATGATCTGATGAGGTATAAGTTTATATACTGATTACCATCTTCCACCACCGCCACCATATCCGCCACCGCGACGACCGCCACCGTATCCGCCTCTATCGTTTCGGTCTCTATTCTGGCGGCGTTCTTTTTCTTGCTCCATACGCTGGCGCTCTCGTTCCTCTTCTGGTACGCGGTCACCCTTACTGTTATAGTGCATATCATAGCTGGAGCGGAAAGTGGAACCTTTTTTGCGTTCCTCAGCTTCTTTCACTATGATTACTTGACCTTCAAATGTAGTATCATTGAGAGCTTCGATTGCTGCAAGCGCTTCCTCTTCGTTGGGCATTTCAACGAAGCCAAATCCACGGGACTTCCCCGTAAAATGATCAATAATGATATTAGCGGCAGAAACTTCACCAAATTTTTCAAATGTAGCTTTCAAACTGGGGTCTTGGGTACTAAAGTCTAATTTCCCTACAAAAATGTTCATTGTTAATTAGTTAATTTTAAAAATGCACAGCCGAACGTTCAAATCAGTAAAAAAAGTATTAATATTCTCTTTATCCAGGCAAAGGGGTTTAGTATTCAATTGGATATGATTGTAGCTTATCTAGGGTGTTATTTTTATTTGATATAAAAATAAGTTTCATAATTGAGTTATTCAAATAAGCAGGTATTCAACAAAGAGATGATTGTTTTTTATTTGCTTATGAATTCTTTTTTCCACACATAAGAGTAACCTTGCTATAAATGAAAGTAAATTATTGGTTTATTCTGCTCCTTATTTTTTTGGTCTCCTGCCAATCCTTAATGGAAGAGAAAGCTTTGCAGCTACCTTCCGGACAACAAGTCATACTACTATCAGGGCCTCCAGCTCAGAAACGGATCACTAGTGACCGCGGAAGTAACTACTTTGAGTCAATCACTTTAAAGGATGTTGCAATACATATGAAACAGCCAGTTTCTTCTTTTCGTTCCCGGTCAGAAGCTATAAAAAAATTAAAAGCATCACTAGCCGCCGATGTATTGGTTTTTAGCGCTGAAGAAGCTAAAATACTAGAGCGCTGGTGTCTGGAAATAAGCAAGCAGTTGCATATTATAAACCCCAAGATCATCCCCCCCAAGATATTCATCATTAAGGTAAAAGGAAACGTAACGGGTCGTCAAGTCGTTTTTACGCGTGACCAAGCTATCATCATACCTGAAGACTTACTCCAAACCCAAAATAAATCCATCCTGACACCTGCTCTGTTTCGGGCATTTTATCATATCATAAGTGAAAAAAATCCAGATATTCATCAAGCACTGCTACAGATTTTTCATTTTAAACCACTACCAAAGCCATTTAGTCAAATGGCAAATTCCAAAACCATCATCGATGATCTACTAATTGATCCCAATTCTACCCTTCCAACACATTATCTTCATTTGAGTGACTCTTCAGGTTCTGAGGTACATCGTTTCATAACTATAAGTCAAACATCATACCATCACTTTTCCATTGATGATCCTACATTTTATCAGAGATATTACACCATTTATCCATTAGATTCTTTATCTCCAGAGAATTGGGTTGTTCGGGTATCCGATCCTGATCAAGGTGGCAATAGGTATACTTTTGACGATATTTTCAAAACATTAGATAACGTACAGAATTTGGTAGGTATAAGCTTTTTGCCTGCTGACCTTTCTGTAGCAAACATCTTTGCGTCTTTTGTTCAGGAAGATGAATGGATAACAACGCTTCCAGAAGAATACCAAGAAGGCTTTACAAAGCTAATGGATCAATTTAAAGCCGCACTTAACCCTGCTACCTTTACCAAACCAGATTCGTTATGAAGGAAAAGCCCATAGTGCTCACTCTTGGTTTTTGGTTAGCTGTCGGTATACTCATTTACAGTATCTGGTATATTTTTTTCAGTTTACCCAACCCATTATTCCATGACCCTTACAGTAAAGTGCTCATGGACCGCGACAACCAACTGTTGTCAGCTAGGGTAGCTCAGGATGGTCAGTGGCGTTTTCCTATTGTTGATACCCTTTCGGAAAAGTATAGTAAAGCCGTGATTGCTTTTGAAGACAAACGGTTTCGTAAGCATAACGGGGTTGATGGGAAGGCTCTGTGCAGAGCAGCACTTCAAAATATTCAGTCGGGTACCATCGTAAGTGGTGGCTCTACCATTACTATGCAACTAATCCGGATGGCTAGTAAAACCCCACCGCGTACGATTTTACAAAAAGTAAGGGAAGTCATTTTAGCCACTCGATTGGAGTGGACATGGAGTAAGGACCATATTTTACAATCATATGCTAGTCATGCTCCTTTTGGTGGTAATGTGGTTGGGATTGAAGCGGCAACTTGGCGATATTTTGGTAAAAACGCTTTAAGCATCAGTTGGGCCGAAGCTGCCTTACTTGCGGTCCTACCCAATAACCCTTCTATGCTCCATCCCGGACGAGGGCGAAAGCCTCTACTCGCCAAAAGGAACCGACTCCTCAACTCATTATTTGAAGCAGGTACCATTGATAATATCACCTTGGAAACGGCATTATCCGAACCTATTCCGCCAGCTCCACGACCTTTACCCAATCTGGCACCCCATTTAACCGACAGGTTGACGAGTGAGCAATCCGAAATAAATAATGGCGTATTTCGAACCACCATTGACAAATCACTTCAGGAAAATCTAAATGCACTTGCCC
>JABSSK010000516.1 GCA_013214265.1 Saprospiraceae bacterium
TGGACTGATTTTTATAATAATTAGTTTTTTGAGTCAATTATTTTTTTTCTGATGTTTATCTTAATTAGATTACCATCCAAAATTTTCTAATTTTTGTTTATCTTACTCTGAGTTCATAATTTCTGACCTCTAGTTAAAAAATTAAGAACTAGTATAAATAGAGAAGATTTATTACTGTTGTTTTTCTATGCTTTTATTGTTTGCCAATCTATATTCTTAGGACACAATGCTTTTATATGCTTATTGTTGCATGTGACTATGATATCGATGATGTTAGTTATGATATGGTACCAGTTTTAGGGTCGAAATAACATTTAGAGTGTTTATTTTATGGATGTACATTTCCTAAATTATGTAATACTCACATATTTTTGTCAAACATGTTTTAAACATATAATTGTTTAATTTAATTAAATTTGATGTTATGAATTATATGTTAATTTGTATCCAAATAGATTTTGGCAACTTCCTATTATAAAGAGTATGGTGGCTCTAATCGGGCATATTATTGTTAGTTTCGTTTTACAAGTCAGTATTGAAAGAGGGAACACGATGGCCTTAAGTGATGCAGAAAGGGATTCTAAAGGACGGAGAGAGTTAGCTTTAGAGGTCCAGCAATCACTAGAGCTAATTTTTGGTTGGTTAGACCATCTTCCTACTTTAAGTTCAGAGGATCGAGACCATTATAGATCTAATGCTCGTATTGCTGTCTGGCTGATAAGAATTCTCCTCAACTGTGATTTTGAAACAGTCATTCGCCTCCACGCATCTATGTTACCTGGTCCTGCTCCTACAGTCTCACCTGCTAAATTTACTGCAGCCAGAGCTCCTGACACAAGCTCTCAGAGACGTGAACGTGTGAGAAAGAGTCCACATATTCGTAGTAAGCAGAAGAGAAACAAATAACTAGTATGATATGTGACTTCTTTATAGAAGAGCTTTTATTAGTAGTGATGAGATTTCCAGCATTTGTGTGTATTTGTTAATATTATTTTGCTTGATCAATTTAGATTATCTTGACCTCTTCGTTTCTTGTTATTTTTGTCTCTCTTTTTATTTTATTATTTAAATAAAAGTTTGTATTGTGTTCACTCTTTGTTTAATTAATTTAGTGTGATTAGAGTTAGATATTGCTGGTGTTAGTTTAACAGAAAATATTCCCCTCTCTATTGGGACTTTCGGGGTTCGATTTATCATGCATTGCCTATAATTGGGGAGGTTTTTATGGTTTATGGCCTTTATACAAATGTTTTTATGCATATATGTTTGGGCTAAAGTCCAACCCTTTTATATATGTAGCCTAGAATATCATAATTATATGCTATGAACTATGAAAATATATATGCATTTTTCAACTAACAAAGTACCATGAGTATGTATGTCGGAGGGAATTTGATAAATTCATAAAATTTATTGTCTGTATAAAGGCGTCGTCCGACTACTTCATGATAAATTCAAATAAACTTAGTTTCTATAAGTAGACACACAAAAATTATAGGACTCTATAAGCTTCTCTTTATATATTACATATGACATATGGAGAGATACATGCACATAATTAAATACTTACTATAAAACTTTGATAGAGGTTCACTCTATTATCACTACTATACATATCACTTATAATAATCACACTTTGATTTCAGTCCAGTAAATGGCTGAAATTAAAATTACATGTATCAATTTTAGTTATTCTTGATTCTAAGGCTTATAGATTAGTACTAATTTAAGAATTTATCTAAAGTACTATTTATATCATAAAGACGTAAAGATACATCAAGGCAATACAATGTCTTTATTATGATTTTTTCCGTATAGGATGTTAGTTGTACAATATAACCATAATGACTTTTTATTTATTTTTGGCGTCACAAGATTTACAGGCAAAATCACAATGGAGTTGTTACAAAAAAGGGTAAAGGGAAGCTTCTTTTTATAGTTTTATGCGCTTAGCCATAAGTACTGGCCACAATATTATATAATCAATTTTGATCCTTAATCTTAGCACATAGTGCTTTAAGCAAATACATAATAAGTTTATTGAGTCCTGTGTTACTTGTTAAGGGTGTGAATATAAATTGTCTTTTGTCTATAAATGGTTCCGGAATGTATTGCTTTTAGTACGAGTGCTTAATAGTGATCTAGGCACTTTCATCTAAATCACATTAGTATCTGTAATCAAAATTTGGCTTCCTTGTGACAACTCCCTTCCTTGTGGACGCATATTCTAGGCAAAATATAACTACAAAAAGGCTTAATTGATTACAGAGGAAAAAGTAACCTCTACAGAGGACAAGCTGCCTCTTAGAAAAACTTAACCCTTCACAATTTAGTTTTTCTTTCGACTTTTTCTCCCAAGCATAATTCATAGCTGGCAAATCTTTGCACTGGGCTTTCCTAAAATTCGATTCAGAAGGGTTTTGCTAATTAAAGGCGCATTCTAGCAACGATTATCTGAAATTTAGTTCTACCCCCTAGCTTCATGCTAACCGCTAGGTTGATTATGCTTGTTTCATTTAGAATGCAATCATTACAATCATAAAAAATGCATTAGCTTTTTCTCAAAACTCGTACTCAAGGATCTAAAACTAGCAGTTCTAATTAGGGGAAAAGGGCAAAAACTTCCTTCTCAATTCATTGATCTCTCAACCTACACTTTTCAATTTTCAGTACTCACATTTTAGTACTCACATTAGTTGCACACATATTTTGCACACATATATTTTTCACTTGGCTGCAGCATATTTATTCACACTAGTAACACATTATTCACACATTGATGCAGTTTTAGGACATACTCAGGTCCAATTGATGCAGTTTTAGGACATACTCAGGTCCAATTGATGCAGTTTTAGGACATACTCAGGTCCAATTGATGCAGTTT
>JABSSK010000517.1 GCA_013214265.1 Saprospiraceae bacterium
TCTTCCTCCTGCTTTCCAATAGGAGCTAATCAATCTGGCTAAACATGGGATCAAATTCCATAGAAATTGCGTTATTTAGATAGAACCGTATTTTCATGGAAACCATAATCAAACCTGATAAAGAGGACATCCTCGAGTTTCTGCGGGCAAATGATCAAGAAAATAGGATGATGAAATATTTTAAGCCGCTAGCTATTTTCAATCTGACTTTATTCATTCGCAGATCACGCTCGGCTTGAGTAATGTCGAAACATGCGTGCTGGAGTGTCATGGAACGTAGTACTTGGTCCTATTTGTCGCTTAGCCTCTACAAATTATTAACCGTTTTACTTTACGCGGTGCGTTCTCTTACAGAGCTGTCTTTTTAATAACTGAACTGGTCTTCCATTCAATCTGGTACTCGGTGACAATCGACTCAATAGGCGGGATATCCTCAACTTGCCTGCGTATTATCTCACCAGCGGCAACACCCCGCATATCGATAGCACAGTCCGAGCACATTTCGACCGGTAGGAAATAATCTCGCCCGGATTCTCCCGCAGCTCCGCACCGCAAAATTTATGGCCGTGCTGGCCACCAAGCTTTTTGCCGCACTTTTTGCGCAGCGACCTGTTTTTGGGTGGTTGGAAGTCGTCTTTGCTCAGAGGCTTGGAAGTGTTAGCACTTTTGACGGCTAGTTTGTCCTCCAGACTCCTTATCTTAAATTTAAGTTTGTCGCTCTCCTTAACGAGTGCTTCGCAAAAAGGTATAAACAACTCCACTAGCATTAGGCACTCTTCACTTATTGAGGGCTATAGTCTCTTAACTTGACGTTGTAATTTTGCAAAAGTCATTCTTCAAGACATTTTTTTTTCGGAATTAATTGGGATACACCCTGAATAGTTTCTTTATTTTATTATTAGCTTTTTATTTTCAGAATTTCTAGTAGTTTGAATATGAACAAAATATAGACCTTTGGGTAGAGTTGATACATCCAATCGATATTGATATACACCTGGAGAATCATGCTCGATTTTATTCGATATTTGGCGATGAATCTTTCCAGAAACACTAATCAGGTTGATTAAAATCTTCTCTTTTTGCTTAAGTTCATAAATAAGATGTACTTCGTTTGTTGTTGGATTTGGAGTTATTATCGATTTAAAATTACGGTTTTCTTGATTGATATAATTATCAGTTAATAACTCTACTGGATTTGAAGTCCTCGTATTCATTGGTGTTGAATTAGCCTGTACAGGCTGACAATCATCGATTTGAACCAACAAGCTACTACCTACTGGGGCAGTAAACGGAGGACGTAGCGTGACAATTTGGCCTGCTTTAATGGTAACATTACCACTAGATTCTATAGTTCCAGTTGCTTCAATCGTTCCAGATGCCAGGTAAGTTCCTGAAGCAATAGTGGGTTGATCTAAATTCAAACTTGAGGGGCAGTTCCCGAAATTTTCAATATGATAGATTCTAATTTCAGTTAAAAATGTTTCGCACCCATAAATGTTAATGGAATCTATACCTCCCTCCATGGTCGCGTCAATTAAGAATGTTTCTTCGACCGAAACGGTTTGATTGTATCGATAATCAATTGAACCATTTTTAAAGAATATTTCACTGTAAGTTGCCCCACCTCCACAATAATCAATGAAATCTATTTCTACGCTTTGGATGTTTTTATCATTACTTGAAAGGTCTAGTTGTAATGGCGGATTAAAATATACATAAACCAAGGAATCTCCAAAGTCAGACCAGATATCGGAATCGGAAGTGTTGTATTCAAGATCATATCCATTTTCTTGCCATCTGGGTAAAACAGGCATTACTTTAAAAGGAATTTTATCAACTTTACTACCTAAGGGCGGATTAGGAATTTGTGGGCAGGTTAAGCATTGGACTTTTCTAATATCTGAGTAAAAAAAGCCATCGATAGGTGTACACGCATTATCTTCATTAATATGTATAAATATATTATTATTATTTATTGTTGTGACTTCTAACGGGGATAATCCATGTCCCAAAACTTGCCCATCAAAGCTTCCTTGTCTAACGGTGATGTAAGCAGGTACTCCTTTCCCTTCAATTGTAAATTTATAGGTTTGGTTTGATTGGACATTTGTGAGTGCTTGATAGCTATCTGCGCAGCTGAAAACAAATTCGTATTCTGGATTAAATATTGATAAACCAGGAATGTCATCAAATGGACAATCTTCAGTGTTTAAGCATTGAGAATAGGCATGAAAGGAAATTGACAAAAATAACAATGTACTGACATTTCTTTTAGCTGAAACTTTGAACATAAATGGAGTTTTAAGAAAAAAAAACTTTAAAGACTTTATCCGATTGAGCAGTCTCGATTTCGGTGAAACTACCTGCATTTAAGTCGTATTATTTTTTTATATAACTTTATCTGATTATAAGATAATTGTTAAAGCGAATTTGTCCATGTTTTTCCAACAATTTGATAAAAAATACCCCTTAAGGGTTAGCTTATCCCTTATGTGTATTAATCCGTCATTGCTACTTGGATTTAGAGTTCATTCTTATTTGAGATGATTTATCTTAATTTCGGTTCAGCTTCACCACCATATTGTAAGCACACAATTACATCAAGTTGCTTTCAGCAACAAATGCAATAATTTTAAGGACACTGTCGAATATCTCTTTTCGCTATCGAAAAAACCAGTCTATCCATTTTCAATTCGCTTTTCAAAACGTCTATTTCTTTGAAAACCAATTACTTGAGGCCTTAATTTCGAATTCTGCTGGGATCACTTTATTTTTTTTACATTCAAAAGTCGCTGTTATACAGCGACTTTTGTGTTTTTAAGCCTTCCCTTTTCAGGATTCGAACCGCCCATTTTACGGGGGTTCCGGCCTGA
>JABSSK010000518.1 GCA_013214265.1 Saprospiraceae bacterium
AACTATGCATTAGTCAAAAGGATAAAAACAGTTTGGGATCCGAATAATAATTTTAATCCAAATAAGATAGTGGATACTCCTGCTATGAATACATCACTTCGCTATGAACCAGATATAGCCGTTAAGGATATCAAAAGCGTTTTTGATTTCTCTAATGAGGGGGGTATTTTAAGAGCAGTGGAAAAGTGCAATGGTTCCGGGGATTGCCGAAAGCTTCCGTTGTCAGGAGGAACCATGTGCCCAAGCTATCAAGCTACAAGAAATGAAAAGGATACAACCAGAGCTCGTGCCAATACACTTAGAACGTTTTTAACTAAGAGCAGCCAACAAAATCCGTTTGATCACCAAGAAATTAAAGCGGTAATGGACTTGTGTTTATCTTGTAAAGGGTGTACCTCCGAGTGTCCTTCTAACATTGATATGTCCTCTCTAAAAGCAGAATTTCTTCATCAATATTATCAAGCGAATGGAATACCGCTCAGAGCCAGAGCCTTTGCATATATCAATGCGTTTAATAGAGTAGGAGGCTTCCTGCCTAGCGTCTATAATTTTTTCCTGACTAATCCGTTTTTTGCAACCATGGCGAAGAAGTTGTTAGGAATAGCCCCCCAAAGGTCCCTCCCAACAATTTATCCCACTAGCTTACGCACTTGGTACCAAAAAAATTATACGGATAAAAAAACAGATAATGGGACAGTTTATCTGTTTTGTGATGAGTTTACTAACTGGAACGACACCACAATAGGTATAAAAAGTATTAAACTGCTTCAGGCTTTACAATATAAAGTCAAATTAATAGAACATCCTGA
The DNA here is from genome assembly GCA_013214265.1 of Saprospiraceae bacterium. Taxonomy (GTDB): domain Bacteria; phylum Bacteroidota; class Bacteroidia; order Chitinophagales; family Saprospiraceae; genus DT-110. Next base: position 810 of record JABSSK010000518.1, read on the forward strand.
AAGTGGACGAGCTGCTATTTCCAAAGGATTACTACTCAGAGCAAAAAAGATGGCTAATTCTAACGTTCGAATTTTTAAGGATTTGATCCATGAAGATACACCTCTGGTGGGGATTGAACCGTCAGCTATTTTGAGTTTTCGTGATGAGTACCCAAAGTTAGTGGATGAACCTTATATAGATTCTGCAAAATATATTAGCAAAAACACCTTTATGATTGAGGAGTTTCTAGCGAATGAGGCAAAAAAAGGAAGAATCCATTCAGAAGATTTCTCGAAAGATCAAAAACAAATTTTATTACACGGACACTGTCACCAAAAATCATTGGGGAATATCGAAGACACAATCTCAATATTATCACTACCAGCCCATCATCATGTAACTTTAGTTCCTTCTGGCTGTTGTGGGATGGCTGGTTCCTTTGGTTTCGAAAAAGAGCACTTTGAAATTAGTCAGCAAATTGGAAATTTAGTCTTATTTCCGGCGGTTGAAAAAACGCCTGCAGATACCATTATCGTTGCTTCGGGAACAAGCTGTAGACATCAGATTTTAGATGCTACCCGCAGAAAAGCCATACATCCTATCGAATTGTTGTGGTCCGCTCTAAATAAATAGACTAAACGATATATCCACTCCAACTATTAAACCAGATATTTAAAAAATTAGCTTCCTGGCACTTTGAATGCTGCCCAATACAAAATGGATGCACATACATATGTGTAATATCATTGAAGTTTACTTCTTTAATAATGGTAATGTTTTTTTGAGTGCCTTCAGACTGAAACTCAGCAAATGAATCACGAAATATCTGACAATTTTTAAACGCTTCTAATCACCAGTGTCAGATCAAATCTTGACTATTACAATTTAATTCTCTTTTATTTCTAACCCGTTATTCGCAAAAGCCATCGCATAACACTTGGGAAGAATCTGTTCAAAAAGACAAATAGCGACAGAATAAATGGTTTGATTACAACTGCTTTTTTAGTACGTACATTTTTTGCAACTATTTTACCGGCAGCCTCTACTGATAGGGTAGGGATTAGCCGGTTAGAAATCTTCGGAATGCGCTCTTCACTTACAGGGTTATTTTGGAAATATGGTGAATCGACTTTTCCTAAAGCTATCGATGAAACGGTGAAGTCAGTTTCAAAAAGATCGGCTTGTAATGATCTTGAAAAGCCCAACATCGCCCATCTTGCAGGGCTATATCCTGTGGTTTTCTGAAAAGAAAAGTAAGCGGCTGCCGAGTTAATAATAATAAAATGGCCAGTACCACGTTCTTGCATTTTGTCAAAAAACACTTTGCATGTGAGTGCAGTCGCTATATAGGGTGAATCCATGGTGCTTCTGTAGTGAGATAGAGTAGCTTCCTTAAATGACAGCCATTCTCCAGACCCTGCACTATTAATTATAACATCTGGCAGTCCTTCATTTTCAAATATCTTTTGAGCGGCTAATGCTACAGCATTCTGATCCGTTAGATCCGTGGCGTAGTAACTAACGCGATTTTCTGAAGGGTCGATATCATATGCTGCTTTTCTGAGTTTCTCAATATTTCGTGCTTGTAAAATTACTTTGGCTCCTTGCTTGTGAAGCTGAGTAGCAGCCGCCTTTCCAATTCCACTGGAACCTCCGGTTATTAAGATTAGACTATTGTGCATTTTTTAAAACTATTTAGTTTGTATATCTATCCTGAGGTGCTATTAATTATCAATTGGTGCTTAGGGTATTAGTAGAGACAGACTAACGTGTGGTTATCCTTTTCAAAGCCTGATTTCTAAATTTAATATAATTCAAATTTTAAAAATGAATTGTTTACTGTATCTAGTTATCTGAGTTGCACACTATCAACTAAAGCATCACTAAAGCCGTCTGGGATTAGGCAGCAACGAAAAGACTTTTCGTTCGCCTGTCAAATCGATGTATGCCTTGTGCACTATTTGCAGGCAGCTTCTTATGATACAACTAAACTCATCCTTTATTAAGGCTTGGTAAGGATAGCTTTTTAGGTTAGTCAGTAGACTAATAGATGAATAATTGGCCGTCTTTTTTCGGTAA
>JABSSK010000519.1 GCA_013214265.1 Saprospiraceae bacterium
TTGGATTGCCTTTAATTTATGCTTTGCCATATGCATGCACGGAAATATAATTCCAGGTTGGAACATTTTCTTGTTTTTCATAATTCTTTGGAGAGATATAAGCGTGTGGCTCGGAGAAAATTATTAGACTTTCATTGGATTCTATATGTTTCCAATGCTCATTGGCTTTTGAAAAGTGAGATGATATAATTATTTCATTATCTCTTTCAGCAATGATAAAGGGAAGATGAGTTGCAAAAGGTATATTGTCGATTGAGGTAATAATCGTTCCAAAATTGAATCGCTTCATAAAAGCAATCGATTCTTGCTTATCTTTTCCATTATAGTGTTTTGGTATATACATTTTTCTTGATTAAACACAACGGTTAGTATAAGAATAGTAGCCGATTGCGTGGTACTTTCCTGTCAAGTTACAAGAAAGATAAAGCGGGCTACACCCCTTGATTTTACTACTGTTTCGGCTATTATTTTTATACATTGTTAGCGGTTCGGTGTTTATTCAATCTTAAAATCGTTTGTCAATTTATAATATTCTTTCGTTCCAGCCCACCATATAAAACTTTCTTGTTCTGTATAAATTCCAATTCCAGTAGATTGAAATTCCTTTGCAAGCATTACTTCAAATCTGTAGTCAAATGGAATTAACTTGTTTGTCAACCCAAAAGAGCCGACTGTTGCAATTTTAGTAGAGTCTGGATATAATGGTGGAGAAGCTGCAAAATTATAATCAAGTCTTCCAATTCTTGTCATGAATGTTGAGTCGTTTCGTAAATATGATAGTGTCCCCCAGAAATATCCTGGCATATGTTCTCCATATATCGTGTCTATTGAGTTGTTCTTAATTTTAAAGAAAGGTTCTTTGTAATATTCAGTTCCAATATTCTCTTTGTTAATCAAAATCTCAATTGTCTTGGATGCGTTATAGTATTTGTTAATCCGAACAGACCCATTTAGAACTTCATTTCCTTTTTCATATATGTTTCCTTTTTTAATAAGTCGTTCCCTAAAATCAAAATTCACTGAAATTGTAGTTTTTACTTCATCTCCATTTAACTCAAAATCATATTCAATCGAATCTTGTCCGTAATTTTCAGCTATGAAATAAATTGAAAGAATATATTTTCCTTTTGAAGTAAAATATTCTTTATCAATAAAATCATACTTGGTCTTAGAATCTGAGTACAATTTTGAAATACGACCATCAGGAAATTTTATTGAAACGCTCGATTCAATCGGTGATTTAATTGATTCTCCGCATTCGAATGAAAACTGCAATTCATTTTGTCCATGCAGATTCATGTTTATTAAGCAAACGAAGAATATTATTGTCAACCTGTTTATCATCATTGGTACGTCGTTTTTTCACTGACCTCTAACGTTTAGGCTATGCGAAGTGTCCCGAAGGGCATTACGTATAGGTGTTGTTGTAGACTGTTTTATTTATTATTTGTTTTCAAGTCTTAAATATCTAACCGCATTATTATAAAATATATCAGCTTTTTGCTCATACGTTAGAAACTCAGCATTATTTATAATCGATATTGACTCTTCTATTAACTCAGGCCAAATAAAAGTGTCAGATCCATAGAGAATGCGCTTTCCAAAGCCAGCATCAACAAGCTTTTTTAGATGGTATTCATAAAAGTATTCCTTTGGATAACACCACTGAATACCTGCTATGTTGATATAAAGTTGCGGATAATGATAAAGCATAGTAATCATCTCATCTATAAAAGGTTCTCCATAATGATTAACACTTATCCTTAACCTAGGATACTTTTTTAATACATCTTCCAATAATAACGGATTTGATAAAGCCGCAAGGTAGTCTGGAGAAAAAAGATAAGCTGAACCTGGTGCACCTGAACCTAAATGTATGCTTACAGCAACGTCTAATTTCTCGGCCAACTCATAATACGGATACATTCTAGAATCATTTGGAGCAATCCCATTATATTGATTTGACACTTCCCCTAAGAGTTTGATTTTATTATCAGACAGAATGCTTTCAAGGAGATTAACGCTTAAACTATCTCTACCAATGCGAAATTTTAAGCTAGGTATTATTTTATCATCAAATATTGAATCATATTGAATTAGAGTTTCTAAAGTTCCACTTGCGGCGGCTACCACATTATTCTTGTCCAATTGAGTTTTAACTCTCTCAAGATATTCTTCATAACTTACTGGTGACCATATTGGGTTTTCACAATCTGGATTAGTCAAAGCTTTATTCCAGGCGTTGGAAAACTCTTCCGAAGGATCATGATAAGGAACAATAGTTGACAGAGGAATACACATGGCCATTCTTTCAGGAGGTAATTCATTTTCGTTTTCGGCATGAATGTACATGTCGATAATTGGTCCTTTATACTTTTCGTTGTCAACATCATTCTTTCCGCCATTTTTTTTGGCATTACATCCTACTAGGATAATAAATAGTATTAAATAATATTGGATCCTCATATTTTTAATTGTCTACAACGGTCTCGGCTATGAGTAGTTGCATGGATTAGCACTTAACTTAGCAAGGACACACCAAACTGAAAATCCGAGAGGATTCTCAGAAGTACGCGAGAA
>JABSSK010000052.1:0-9345 GCA_013214265.1 Saprospiraceae bacterium
CTCATATCCGTACGTCGGAGTGGCTCTGTCGCACTCTTAAATTTCCCGGCATAGAAAACCTGAGCTTCGGCATCAAGGCGGTCCAGCATATCCTTGAAAAATGGCACCTCACTGGCAAAACCCCTTACCTCCATAATTCCTGCAGGATTAACATGCACCTCCGTACCCGCAGAAGCGAGGTAGTACGTTGGCAGGAAATAGAATTTTGAAAGCGAAATAATGAATTTACCCCATTCCGCAAATTCTTCCAGTGCCGTACGAATGGTCCTGGTCGTTGAGAACCCGGACGCATACGTTAATCCAGGTTCCATAAAAATACCCTTGATGTTATCATCCACTGCAGCTTGGCGAATAGCAGCCGTAATATCGTGTAAGCCCAGCACATCACTATCACTCAAACTACTGGATAATGGGTTGACCTGAACATTATTCGTCAGTTCTGGAATAGCACCTTCGAAGGTAAGATGCAAAACCGTGTTTGGTTTTACCTTCTTTGGTTGATTAGTGGATGAAGCAACTGAAGCCAATATTAAACTTCCAATGCCAACAATTGCTCCTAATGCCAAAAGAACACCCAGACAAGAAGCGAAAAGAAACTTAAAAAATTGTCCCATATTCTAGAGATGTATTTGTATTGTCTATGTAATCAGAAAGGCCCTGACTTTCTACTTGCAAAAAAATATACTATATCTTAATATTTCGTTTTTTTAGACAAAAGTTGAAAAACTGGAGACTTTAAGCAGCCTTACTGTCCAAAAAATACTAATAAATACAAAAGTTCTTAGATAACCATCATCTAAACCACTGAATTTAAATATAACACCCAGAATTTCGGCGCTTCTTACCACCTTAATAACCAATGTAACATGAATCGATCAAATCTGTATTATTTCAGTCAACTTTCTTTCTTCATACTGATTTTCATCTCAGGCTGCACATCTAAGGAAGTATCTCCCAACATTTCTGGAAAATCCGATGCGTCTATTGAAGAACCTATCCAATATGCATTGGTTATCCACGGAGGGGCAGGAACACTTAAACGAGAAGATATGACTCCGGATAAAGATGCGCAGTATAGGAGCGCTCTGGATTCCGCACTCACAATAGGAGAAAACATCTTATTATCTGGAGGAACTGCCGCTGATGCGGTTGAAAAAACCATTAACTATTTGGAAGATGTGCCTCTATTTAATGCTGGAAAAGGCGCCGTGTATACCGCTGATGAACATCATGAATTGGATGCCTCATTTATGGATGGCGCCACCTTGGAAGCAGGTGCCGTAGGTGGTATAACCAATATAAAACATCCGATCTCAGCGGCAAGAGCAGTTATGCTCTATTCCGAGCATGTGATGCTTACTGGTCAAGGTGCAGAACAATTCGCACAAGAACAAGGACTGGATACTGTTTCTAATACCTACTTTGATACTCCTTTTAGGTATGAAGCGTTACAAAAAGTGAAAGCCCTTGAAAAAGAAAATTTAAGCTTGTCCCGTTCATCAGTCTATCCTGATAAAAAGTTTGGAACCGTAGGGTGTGTCGCACTCGATACCTACGGCAACATTGTTGCTGGAACATCAACTGGCGGCATGACTAATAAAAAATACGGACGAGTAGGTGATTCACCAATAATTGGTGCAGGCACCTATGCCAATAATTCCACTTGTGGCGTTTCCTGTACTGGACATGGTGAATTCTTTATCCGATATGCTGTAGCTTATGATGTTCATGCACACATGGCGTATACCAATATACCTCTAAACGAAGCCACACATAAAGTCGTAAATCAAAAACTAGTAGAGGCAGGAGGTAGCGGTGGCTTGATTGCAGTCGACAAATTTGGAAATATAGCCATGACCTTCAACACCCCAGGGATGTATCGTGGTTATGTTAAACCAGGAAAACGAGTAGTGAGCATTTATAAAGACGAACCCAATTAGTTGTCGCCTCCAACATCCTGTTAATCAAATGAACATGGTGTTATATTACAATCATTCGGCAAACTAAAACATATTCTTTACACTGATTTTTTGATTCTTGGATATCCAACTTAGATGTAATAAGGACAAAAGCATTCCAGTTAGCTATTAATGCTTGGTTCGTAAATCCCAGCGCATACCAACACGCCCCCAACCGTGTGCTTCACGGGTACGTAATTCTGAACTAACAAACCACTGGCCAAAGCAAAATCGGAGATGCCCCAAGTCAACTTCAGCCATAAACCGAAAATGACCTACAAAAGGATGCAAATTTAGATTCGAAGTTGTCCAACCTGACTGAAATTGACCATTATACAGGACTACCTCAACCCACGATTCTATTTTAGCCAAGACAGGCCCTATACTGATTCCGATGTCTAAACCTGACATCCCGGAGGTTCGGAAATTGCCTAGTTGAAGGTAATAATTACCGTTAATAGCCAAATTTTTATGGGTAAATTCAATAGATTGGCGACGCCATCCAACCTGATAAATGAACATATTAGGCAACTGATTTTCCCAGCCTTTAGGTTCTGCGTAACCAAAAATAGAATGAGCCCCCGATTGTAGTGCTTTTCCCATAGTTAAAGGTCCCCTTGCCCCTATCCCATACGTCCATTGATCTTGTGCTGTTTCTGATACCATGGAAAGAAGCATAAAAGAACTAAAAGGATAATCTGGACGAGTAAAATCTGGCTGCTTAATATTCGTAGGAGTAATGATCAAATGAGAAAGCGACAGCCCATAGCGTATGGGTACTTTTGGGGTGTTGCGGGAAAATGTTCCAAACGAAGAACTGCGCTTACGCGAATCACTCCATGCCGTTATATATAATCCGCTTGAGTAAAATTTATCCGACTTATCAATAAGCCTGAAATGATCATTATCAACTACGATCTCAATTGATGATAACTTGACGGTATCATCATTGCTGGCATAGGAAAAACCAAATGCTAATAGCATTATTCCTGCTGTACAGGACAATAGATTTTGGGGTAGTAGGGGCCTCATAACATCACTACCTACGAGATTATCAAAACAAATGTTACTCTTTGTTTGTCCTGATTTTTTATCTCCTAGCTATTCCCATATTTTTGACCAAAATCCACCCTATGAAAGATATTAAGGACTTGCTAAAACTGCTTGATTTAGAGAAAATTGAAGTAAATCTATTTCGAGGTGAAAGTAGTAGTGTTGGCAGCAGTAGAGTTTTTGGTGGACAAGTTCTGGCGCAGTCGCTTAATGCCGCCATACGCACTACTCCTGCCGACCGGTTTGTTCATTCACTCCATGCTTATTTTATATTACCAGGAAGCCTGGATTTGCCTATTATTTTTCAGGTCGATCGCATCCGGGATGGCGGAAGTTTTACTACCCGTCGGGTAAAAGCAATACAAAATGGAGAAGCTATTTTCTTGATGGCTGCCTCCTTTCAGCTCGATCAGGAAGGCTTTGACCACAAGATTAAAATGCCAAACGTTTCGCCACCTGATGTTCTGGTGAGTTGGGAAGATATGGCCAAGCAATACGGCGACATGCTACCTAAGAATATCCTTAAGTTTCTCAACATCGAACGTCCCATTGAATTTAGACCTGTCGAACTCATCAATCCTGCTTTGGGTGGAAAAAGTAGTCCCTTCCGACATGTCTGGATGAAAGCTAAAGGCAAAATGCCTGATGATCGTGTCATGCACCAATCCGTATTAGCCTATTCTTCAGATTACAATCTATTGACTACTGCACTTTTACCGCATGGCCGTGATGCCTCTTTTCAAAATGTGCAATTAGCCAGTTTGGACCACGCGATGTGGTTTCACCGCCCATTTCGAATGGATGATTGGTTGTTATACGCCATCGATAGTCCAAGTAGTTCTAATGCTCGTGGATTCACACGCGGTAATATTTTTACCCGAGATGGAGAACTGGTAGCATCCGTAGTACAAGAAGGACTAATTCGCCCCAGAAAAGCCAAATAGACTACCCCACATAGCATCCCGTACAGAACAGTACAGTACATTTCAACCCAAAGTATTTTATGCGTGGTGATGGCGTTAATTCTTAAAAAGACTCATTTGTTCATTAGAATAGGTCTACACCTCATCCGTGTTTTTGCACCTTTTGCTAAATTCGAACCATGGCATCCACCAATCCCTTGCTCTACAAGTGATTATCTTTTACCGAGCGCTACCGCAACTTGAATTAGATATTAATGAACTAATATAACAGGCAAACTACTTTATGTTTTGAGATATGCATAAACGGATAAATGACTAGCTACATATACTAGTTCGTGATCATAAAAAGAATCCATTCCTAATTATCTACTTATTATAAGGGGTTGTCGTGATGGAGCAAAACGAGCTTACTAAAGGATAATAATGAATAGCATTGATTTCCAGGTCGACTCCAATGCGTTCCACCTTCCATGTTACGAGCTATGTTTACGGATTCATTTCAGTAAACTTTTCAAATCATTCGCATCTTCAATAAACATAGCTGGTTGATTAGATAGATTCACCACTTGCCCACGCGCACAGATCTGCTCATTGATAAAAGTCTTTTCGGGATCATAAGGGAAATTAATCAGCTTTTCCTTCCTAATGAATACGGTAAATACCTGATTGGGATACCGTCGATCCAAATTGATAAGCACATTACCGCTGCGGCTGGTACGGGCACTAACCGCCTTTCCGCAAACGTTAATTTCTGTATTCTGCCCCATATACTTACGCGCTTGAAGCGTATTAAAATGGTTGCGCGGTAAGGTTGTAGGGTCTACTGGATCTGATTCACCTAATGCAACAGATTCCAACCATTTTTCCTTTTCCAGTTGACCTTCCAGCTGATCTTCTAGTACGTTGGGCATGTCTGCAAAAAAGTCAATACCAGAAACCCGTTCCACTTCATCAACTGTAGAAGCAAAATTCGAAACCGGATAGGCACTACCCGCATTCGGTATGATATAACCAATCATCCTTTGAGCCAATGGATCAAAAACGACCTTCCAATATGTAGTAGGAATTCTTAATTGGTTGGGGCTACGTTCCTGTATAGGAAGGGTACTGTTCAGCACCGGACCGGTAAAGACAATGAGGTGGTGTTCTGGGTTGCGGTATAAATATCCTCTTATTTCATTTTCGAGTGTAGCCCAGATCCCTCGATTAAAATCAGGTAACTGCGGAGACATATTAGAGTAGAAATAACTTTCCGAAAGGGCGATAGGTGACCATCTAAAATCAGCTGATGGAGCCAGATGCCCCCGGTCATAACCATAGCCATCATAGGTGTAAGAGCTATCCGCTTGCAAGTATTTCATAAAATAATCCGTCTCTTGGGCAGAACCAGTAGCAATTTTAGGATCTTCACGAAAATCATTGGTTCGCCCTACCTGACCTACGGTAATCGCTGGGGAAATAACATGCCCAACCCACTTAGCTTGCTCGGCCTGCTCGTCGTACTCGAGAACCATCAAGCTATGTTTCACCAAAACCTCACTGGCACCATAATAGGGTAAATACTGCATGAGGGTATCTTGCCAATCCGCTAAATCCAATCTTTCAAGCTCCTGGTTTAGTCGGGTAGTCTGATCTTCCAGCGTTTGTAATTCTTGTACAATTTGCGCTCGCTCCAATAATCGGTTCTGACAATCACACCACATTGGAATAGCCAGTAGAACGAATAAGAATAACCTCATATTTCTGTACATAATGCTCCGTAATAATAAACCACATCTTGGCCTTCTTAACGACTGTGACACGGTAAAATATTTAAAACTTTTCAAATATATTCGATATTGCGCATAACCCAAAGCACGTATTGCTCTGGCGTTTTATCAAATCCTTTCGATGATTTCATCTACAGAACAATCCTATTTATACCCCCCACTCGAAAGCCAATAATAACGCGTGAACGCATACATACCAATCTGTAACAATCGAACTACACAAAAAAAATTAAGAATACCCAATTGGGGTTCAACTATTTTAAGAAGTGTGACATTACTAAACGTATAAACAAATGAAATATGGGATTTCTAGATCGAATAAGAGAAGCACAACAAGAACCAATTCATAAGGATTGGATGCATTTACAGAGCGAAGAAGAGCTATCTGATATCATGGATAGATCCTACCATAAGCCACAAATCATTTTTAAGCACAGCATCCGATGTGGCGTCAGTTCTATGGCTAAACACCAATTGGAAAATGCATGGAACCTTGAAAAGGAAAAGGTTGACATGTACTATCTCGACCTGATCACTTACCGTAATGTCTCCAATAAAGTTGCTGAAAGCTTAGCTGTCACCCATCAATCCCCACAAATTATCATTATTAATCAGGGTAAAGCTGTTTTTGACACTTCCCATCATGCTATTAGCGTCACTGGAATAGGACAGGCATTGAACCAACTCCAGGCCATGTAATAGACGGTATGGACATCATCCTAATCGCTGCACTAAGCGAAAATAAAGTTATCGGAGACGGCAAAAATATACTATGGTCACTCCCAGATGATGAAATACATTTTACCCAAACGATTAAACACGAATGGGTAGTAACGGGGCGTGTTTCCTATGAAAGCACCCAAGGTATTAATATCCTTCACCGAAGAAGTAAACTCATTATTTTAACGAGTAACCCTGAATTTACTATATCTCCTGGTTGGGTTGCAAAGGGGATAGACAACGCTTCCCGCATTGCGCACGAGCAAGGTGCCCAAAAGCTATTTGTTCTTGGTGGTGCATCCGTTTACAGAGCATGCTTACCTTATGCAACCGCTATGGTTTTAACCCATGTGCATACTCGAATACAGGGGACTTCTTTTTATCCTAATTTCAGTCAGGATGAATGGTGTATTACTAAAGAACAATATCATTCTAAAGACAAACAGCATAAATACGCATTCACTATTTCCTGGTATTCTCGAAAGGACCATGGAACAGAAATTAAGCTGCTCAATCCTAAAATATAAATTGGATTCTACTATTTGGGCTACGGATCGTCACCATGAAAGCAGAATTATGCCAACCACCTTGATCACCTGACACGCCCCAGCTTAACCGAACAAAATATTTGTTCTTATTTTATTTGTGTTCTGCTCATTTTATTTACTTATTCGCCGATTAAAAGCTAATACGAATGATGAACGGTTTTGATCTACAGCATACGTCCATTCCAGTACAAGAAATTAAGTCAGGGAATGCCCAGCGGGACGGAATTCCAGCTATTGATCAACCTATCTTTAGTTCTATATCGGAGTATTCCTTTTTTCCCGATGATATTCGTATTCTGGGCCTACACCTGAATGGCCTAGCAAAAGCTTATCCAATTCCTATCCTTATTTGGCACGAAGTGGTTAATGATCATATCGGGGAACTTCCTATTTCTATCACCTATTGCCCTTGGTGTGGAAGTGGCATCGCTTTCGATGCACAAGTTGATCAAAGCACAAGAACATTTGGCGTCTCTGGGCTTCTCTACAAAAGTGATACTTTGCTATACGACCGTGAAACCGAGTCCCTCTGGTCCCAGATGAAGATGGAATCTATTGCTGGCACCAGCATGGGAAAAGCATTACATATGCTGCCATTGGCACATACTACATTAGGTGAATGGAAAAAATCATATCCCGAAAGCCTGATCTTGACCACCCGAACCGGCTACGTTCGAAATTATGAGCACTCCCCTTATTCAGATTATGATAACAGCGATCAGTTGTATTTTCCCGTTCTACCATCTAATGATGCTTACCCATTAAAGGAATGGGTACTTGGAATCGAGGTGAATAACAAATTCAAGGCTTATCCCTTTTCTGCACTTCTAGAGCATGATGAAACCCTATTGACTGACATCTTCGAAGGTCAAACCTTTAACATACGATATGATGTACTCCATGATGTCGCCACCATTACAGATCAGGCGGGCAACACTTACCCCTCCGTGACTGCTTATTGGTTCGCGTGGTATGCTTTTCATCCTAATAGCGAGGTTTTTCAAAAAGATAATAATGCTAACTGAACCAATTCGATAACGAATAGTGAAAGGCCCATAATTAAAAATTATGGGCCTTTTTTATTTTTTTCCAAAAAACGAGTCATACTATCCCATTTGATCACACTTACTCTTGAATGTGGCCAACTAGCCCCCCAAAACACCTAAAACTAAGTCCAACAAATCGGACATTACAGCTTACTAACCACCAGTTATCCTTAGCCTTAAAAGCTAAAGCATAGCAGCGTTCAGTTTCATAACACCTAACCTATTCACATCAATTCATCTATAGCAGTAGCCTTGTGCTACTGCTATTTACTAATTTTAATGGGGACGCTACCTAGTAATTGCCCAAAAACGTTGTATAGTGACACCCAGTACAACCCCGGTGAACATGAAGGAATGCGCATATCAACCTGCTGATCCCCTTTCGGAATGGATTGATGTACAATAGTCTGCCCCATCGTATTTGTCAGGCGCACAGCCAACACAGCATTGTCTATCGACATATCCCAATTTACGCTTAACACTTCATCATGCCACACCGGATTAGGAAAAGCCTTTAGTGCTGTCAACTCAGCAGATAAATAACGGGTAGAAGTGACCTGATCCTTTTGGCTTGGTCGCTTAATATTTTCGTTTAGCCAGAGTCCAAACTCACCCGCTTCTAATGAAAATGTATGGTTGACATCATTCACTTCTAAGCTGTCGCCTCCAACGTAGTCATACCATGTACCTTGTGCAGGAAAAGTGACTGATACGGAACGTGTAGTTACCGAAAAATTACCGGTAGCTACCACATCAAGATCCTCAGAATTAAGGACCAACGACTTGACTGGACCACTCAAATTATAGCTAAAATTAGCTACCCTAAATGGGGCTGGGTAATTACGGCGTAACCAGATCAGATCACTTATATAATTTAGCAAGTCCACTCGATCAGGGCTATTCTGATAATACCAGCGAATTGGCTTACGGCCCGTTCGGCAGCCTTCATTGATACTACCATTACTTATACAGTAATTGATGGACAGATCATAACCTAATTCTCCAAACTGCCATATCATCTTAGGGCCTGGTATAGTCCAGAAAAAGGTATGTGCCAATTCCATTCGATCCAAAGCTGTACCAGACAATCGGGTGTTATAAGACCCCGCACTATTTCCATACTGACGATTCTTGAACATTAGTCGTTCTTCATCATGACTTTCCATGTAAGAGACCAGATGAGGCTGGCTCCAATTCCGACGCTGATATACACCCCAGCTTAGGTCAGATTTATTCTGGGTCGTGTAACCCATTGTTCCTTCGTTGTAATTATAATTTAAGTTCCCCCACAGTAAGAATCCCTCATTTGCCAACTCTCTTTCTTCCGC
>JABSSK010000052.1:9355-18248 GCA_013214265.1 Saprospiraceae bacterium
GCATTATCAGCAAAATGTTCCAAAATTAAAATTGCCTCTGGGTTTATATCCCATAACTGCCCCCCTATCTCTTTCCATAGTGCGATGCGTGAGGCATCATAACGACTCCAGCCAGCCACGTCATCCGCATTATTAACTTGTGTAAAACCTTTCGACAAATCAAATCGATAACCATCTATATGATATTCTTCCATCCAATACCGATTTACGCGTTCCACCCAACGCTTGGTAGCCAAACTTTGATGATTAACATCGTAGCCAACATTAAAGGGATGCTTAGCCACTACATTCAGCCAAGGGTTCTCAAGGGATGGACGAAATTGTATGGGGTCCCAATATAACTGAGCCAGTGGGCTTTGGCTAAACACGTGATTCAAAACCACATCCAAAATAACCGCCATTCCCCTGCGGTGGGCTTCATCAACAAAACGCTTAAAATCATGCGGACTACCATAATATTTATCCAGTGCCATTTGGAAAGAAGGGTTATACCCCCAGCTATCATTTCCTTCAAACTCAGAAATAGGCATCAACTCAATTGCATTTATCCCTAATCGCTCCAGATAACCAAGTGTATCTATGAGCGTTTTAAAGCTATGCGTTGCTAAAAAGTCCCGAATATGTAATTCATAAATCAACAAATCCTCAGCTGCCGGTGGCGTGAAAGACTCCATTTGCCAATCATAGGGCTCTTCCTCTATAGGTACAAAAGATATTATACCCGTACCTTCTGCCGGGTAGTTAGGGAATTCATCATTCACTGCAGACGGAATAAAAAGATCATGGCCAGGATCTAAAACCGTAACCGAAAAAGGATCAGCTACTTTCAAGGTACCATCCACCAGATATTGATACATAAACCAATTCTGGCTGGTATCGGGTTGATAATTTATCCAAAAAAAACGGCCATCTGTACTTTTATTCATGAGTCCCTCAATACGAGGTACAAAGTTACTGCCACTTTCTATTAGTATCACATTCTCTTTACCTGGGGCTTCCAGCATACACGTAAATGACCCATCGGCTTCTCGGGTAAGGCCCAACTGGGTCCCTGCGGGAGGATCTAGCACTGTTGGTAAAGGAATAATGTTCAGCAGAAACGAGGAAGTATCTTCGAGCCCTGTTGCATCTTCTCTGGCTATAAAGTCAATAGCCAACGTACCACCCTGTGCTGTCGGACTATAACTAAAAGCCAGTTGGGTAGCTCCGGCCGAGGTTTGGGTGATCAATTCACCATTCTCTTCAAGTCGAATAGTGGAAGGCTTACTAGCATAACCTAAAATATTAATTTCCGCTCCGGGTTCAGCAATTAGTGCTGTTTCGTAGGGCTGTGTCAAGCGAGTAAGCAAAGGGGCATTGGCGTCAAAGATATCAACAAATATATCTGATCCGTCTGCATTTCTACCCGATCTGGAACCATCTGCGTTACGAAAAACAAACGATAACTTTTCTACTTCCAGACCACTGGGTAAGTTGTAATAATCCCGAATGACCAATTTGAATTCATAGCGATTATCATCCACCCGGCTCATTTTTAGTCGCTGAATGGCTTTGCCCCAATCCCCTTGAACATATTGCCAATTATTCCCCCCAACAGGTGTAACCCCAGTGTGTAAATACACATCACAACCACAATTTTCGAGGCCTCTTGACCCTTGGGTCGCATCAAAAATTAAAGTAATCTCTTGGTCCGGTGTAGGGAAAGGTATATCAAACGTAACGACTTGGGCTAAACCCGTCAAGGTGGTGAACACCACCGACAGAAAAGTTAAAATTGGTTTCATACAGCAATGCAATATTAAGTGCTTCTATTAATCACGAATACATTAGAACACATCCATTCAGTATTCACGATAGATATTTAAATGTTATACAACCTATTAAATAGAATCCTTCTGTCCTAACCTTACTTCTTGTCCGGCTTAGAAATCAATAATCTACTTCCCCGTAAGTTGTTTGGTACTTTGCTCTCTGGCTTAAATCATGATGAACGGCCCAGAGAAAAAGCATATTTTCAGGTTACCAACTGCCAATATATCGGCTAATAACCTCCATCATTACCAAACAGGTAAGGTAAAAAATTGGGCTATCAATAGCTAACGATTAGTAGGTAACGTACTATTTCTAGTCACCACGCAAAATGAACACTTTGCAAAATGTGATGAGCTATCCTGCTTTACCAATCATGGATTATAGCACCATATCTGATTGTAGTTTTTAGCGCGACAATATAGCTATCTTATCATAGATATATTTCAATTGATATACACTACTTGTGCAGGACCTCGGCTATTTCAGCCATGCTTTGGGTGATTGATGAAAAATGGAATACCATAAGCGGCCCAATCGCCTTTCCATTCTTCTTCTTCTTCTCCTCCCAAACCCCGAGAAATATCTCGATCATAAGGTTTGGCAACCGATAGATCAGGTAACTCCCAATTTCCTGCGGAAAAAGGCTGAGAACTGATAATGATCTTGAACTGGTTTTTGATGGTAGCTTCGCCCCAATCGTGTATTATCTCATCCGGAATGTACAGTGGAATAAAAAATCGTTTCCGCCCTCTACTTACGTAAAATATACCAATAGGCATTTGATCGTCAGCACGAAACTCCTGAACAGGAAAATGCTGAGCTGTAACACCATACTTTTCGTTAAAAAAGAGAATAGTTACCCATAATGAACCCTGATATATCAAGGCATCAGATTTACGCTGAATAGACAGTGAAATAACGGGTTTTTCCCATTTTCCACCTTTATTTGCATAAGACAAAACCGGTATTTCCCCTACAACCGGTATATTAACTGGGGCACCGGGGTTCTGCTCGTTTATAAAATCAGGATACGCCTGAAGCGATATATCAAACTCATCCAATACACGAAGAGCAGAATCAGGGTTACCTTTTTTCCATAAGTAAATCCAGCGTCCTACCTGTTCCAGCTTTGCAACAAAAAGGGAACACCCATCTTTCAGATGATCTGGGGAGAGATCAATACCCTCAAAAAGAGGACGCGCACTACCCACTGAATAAATGAGCAGTTGTTGGTTTTTTTGATCTATGATATATGCTGCCGACGCTTGAGTAACCGGGACAAATACATCATCATTTATTGAGGTCAGTATGGCCTCTATCTCATGGTTGATACCTGAGCCCCATGCCACGACTAGTTTTTCAGCTTCCAACTGTAAAACGACCGGATATATTTCTTGAGGATTTGCCCAATGTTCAGTTACCACCTCCACCTGACCAATATCATCTGCTTGTCGAATCGCAACCTGACGCTTTTTATCCCCCTGAAATACCGTAAGTTGTTGGCCAACAGCGAGACCCTGCATTTTTCCTGCATTGACCAACCACTTGCGGGTTTGCTGATCAAACCACATATAATACGAAAGCCCTTCATTCTTTCTTCGGCCAAATAATGGCACTTCGCTGGGCTGGGCCCACGCACCTCCTACCTCAACAACAGGGTGTTGAATGTACTGTACTTCGGGGTGCAAACGCGTATGTATAAGCATCATGAGCTGATCATAGGTCACCCCATGGAGGGTCTCCTGTTCCAACGTTTCTAATAAGGTTGTAGTGAATACCCCTCGAGGAATTCCTTTGTAGCGTTTTTCATAAGCCAATTCGTACGATCGGGAAGCCGATAAAGCAACATGGCGTCCTACCCGTGGGCTTACCTGCTGGCCGCTCCTGGTAAATTGGTTATGCCCATACATGGACTTCAGGGCTATTATGGAATTGTTACCTGGCGTCAGACGTGGTGTTAAACTAGTGTTTCTCGATACAGACCCAGAGTGACAACTGTCAAAAATGGCCAGAAAATGAACCCCTTTATCTAATCCATCCTCTGTGGTAGCTTCCCAAATCAGATGACTCACTTCTTTATCCGTCAAATCCTGAGCAGTTGTCCTGCTGTTGTGGCATACGAGTGTTTGCAACTTACCATCTGCCTGCAAATGCTGTAATTCTGGTGGTGCCTCTACTTCTGATCCGTGACCACTAAAATAAAAGACACATATGTCGCCTGGCTTTGCTGGCCTAAAATGAGTAAACCCTTTAATAACACCTGATCTGGTTGCCTCATCATCCAGTAGCATATGGGCTTTAAAGTCCAATTCGTTTACTGATGCAAAATGACGCAGGAATTTACGTACACTGCGGCTATCATATTCACATCCTTGCAAGTTGCGTATCTCACCATCGTATTGATTGATCCCGACCAAAAAGGCATATAGTGAAGACATAAACCTAGTTTATAGTTTCCTTTTCATTGTTCATTCTAGCCTTATAGTATGCTTTTAAAAGTTTAGCTCCTCGTAAGCAGGATTGAGTTTGGTATCTGTCATAGCTACCCTAAAGATGGCAAATGTTATATTCTTGAATGGATCTATATAGTCGGGGTCAAGAATATCGACATCTTCTGTTCCAGCTGGGAACAAGCGTTTGTAAGTATAATGATAGAAAGGAGCTTGCTCCTTAATGAGCTTGTAGTCTTCACCACGAACCAAAAGGAATAGTCCGGGTCGTAAGGCTCCTACTTTGTTGTGTTTGTTGCCGTCCAGCAGCCTATCCTTAGCCGCTTGGGTTAGTACCAATGGAAGCTCATTACTTGCAAATAAGGTTTCTGCCTGATGATCCACTAGTCGGCCAACCAGATCTTCTACAGCTTTCACAGCATCTAGGGCAATACCGGGAAGGCCCAATATTTTCACCAAAGCCTTTCCTGCTTGGGAGCGGGTGCCAGCAAACAAGTATTCCCACCATTGTGTTTTCGGATGTTTCTTAACATCAAACTTAAGCACAGCAGTCCCTTTAGGGATCTCAATAGGCTGGCGGCCAAAAGCTTCGTGCAAATCCGCTTTTCCTTCATCATCATCATGCCCGTTATCCGTGAACATTTTATAGAGATCAAGCCCCGTAGTTGCAATCCAATACAATGGCTGTAAATGGTCATCTACTGGATTTTGCTGCCGGATCGTTATATTCATCGTAGCCCGATCTCCTTCTTGCAGTCTTTTATTTTCCGCCAAATGAAAATCAACCATTTCTACACGCATTAACACATCCGGATTATCATCACCACCCAAAAAAGCAGGCTCCATTTCGTGCAGATGTCGGACTGCATTCTGATCACCCGAACCATCAATTTGGAAAGGTATAAACTGGTTCGCGAGTTTTTCCTGCAAGGCTTTCAGACTGCCTCCTCGGGCCTCAAGTTCCATTTCTTCTAATTCCTGTAGCAGATGGTCATAGGTTAATGCCGGTTTGGGATCTGTAGCATCCATGGATTTAGTGTTTTGATAGTTGAATATGATAGGTTTATAGTATAATTATAATTAAAGTAATGAAGATTTTTATTTTCTCGCAATAGAATACTGGGTCTGAAACTTTCAAAACGAAGGACATAACACACAGGTCCGTTGGCCAGAAATCGGAATACTTATGAATAATTCCAGCCCCCCAAAACCACCATTAACTCTGTTCTGGCTGGATAATGTTGCGTCATAGGTAACCCCATATTGCCACCCTTCCTGCACAAAGGAGGTCGTTATTAAAAAAGCATCACCCAATATAGGCGCCCCATTGTCTTGTCCGGCTAATCGCAAGCTCATATCAAATTTGACGTAAGACGTTATGGGCCCTCTTTTACTGGGCCCCATTCTAATTACGCCATATCCCCCAATGATGCTATGCCATTGCTGTGCCCCAAAAAGCTCGTATTGTCGGTAAACGGCTTGTAAACCAGTAATAATTGCTGGGCGCTTGTCCGATACCCATCCATTTACTTGAATCTGGCCATGAACCACCAACCCTAACCCCACGGTATAACCGTTGTCTTCAATAAAAGATAAAGAATGCGAAAACAAATGATCTACAGACAGACCAACTGCCCATTTTCCTGTCTGCTCGTATAGAAGGATGCCTGCTGATGCGTCCATCTGCATTTGGCTAAGGCTTAGTAATGCTTCTCCATTCGAACGGTTGGGTATGTACTCCGTTCCATCAAATTGTGCATCAAATCGCAAGTCAGCACGCCCTAAGCGATGCTGTAAAACACCCATCTCTACTCCTCCTGATAAATATAAAGCTGGTGCCAGCTTTTGATGATAAGACAAGCCGGCCTGTGCATTCAACCGCTGAAATCGGGACGTTCCACTTTGTTCCATAGCGGCCGAAAGGCTTCCGCCAAAAAAATTTTCACCCAAACAAAAAGCTTGCATTTCCAGTCCTGCATAAGCCGCCCGATAAGGTCGCCCACTGATCGTATTCCATTGCGTACGCGCCAAAGTCGTAAGCCGCCCCTGTACGCTAATCCGCCCCGCTTCTGCCGGATTGAGCGTAAGCGGTACCGTACGAAAAGAAGTAAAAAACTCATCTTGAGCGTTTCCTATCTGAGCACCCAAGCTTATGAATAAGACAACGAAAAAAAGACCCCACAACCTAATTTCTCGCCTCATCGGATCAGGTTTAAGTCTCCCTTACGAATTATTTTTTCACCATCTACATATCGAAGTATAGCCATATAAATATAACCGCCAGCTGTTGCTTCCCGACCCTGAAAAGTACCATCCCACCCATAGGTCTCATCATTTGGAAGTCCTTCCTGCAAGTAAAAAACCTGATTCCCACCAGGATCAAAAACCCTAAGTTCTTCAATCATTTCTAATGCCGGATTAGAAGATCGAACCCGAAACACATCGTTGGTACCATCCCCATTCGGCGTAAATGCATTAGGAATAAAAATACCGATTTCCCGATCAATGATTACCGTCACATAAACCGTATCTAAAACAACACATCCACGCTCGTCCTGCACCTGCACGACCAGATTGCCCGACCGCAAAGGTTGTACAGACGTTAGTCGCATCTGGGGGTCAGAAAAATAAATATCCGGTGACCACATAACTTGAGTAGCCGACAGATTCACATTCACTTCCATCGGAAATACCTCCCCTAACTTAATACGGATAGAATCAAGCCCTGAAATCGACGCGAACAGTTCATTTACTGGCGGAATGGATGTAACTGTATCGGTAAGGCATCCATTAGATGTTTCAGCCGACAAGAAATATCCTCCAGGCTGCAGCTTGGTGTGCAAACTGCCTGCTGCGTCATAATCAGGTCCAGTTACAGTTACGAATGCTTCCGGTTCAGCATTCACCACCAAGGTGAATCCGTCATCCTGGGTGCACGATTCAATTTTCTCAAGAGATAGAACAGGACTTCCAAAAACAGTGGCTTCCTGCCTTAAGGTTGCATAGCAAATACCTTCATTTCCCGCTCGTAATTCAACATTAAATGTGCCCCCCACCGATTGCACAAAAACAACAGTATCCCCATAAGTCACCTGCCCATCGGGCAACCACCAAGCCAATTCATCCGCATCAGTGGATTGGTCAATCAACTGGATTCGTGCCGGTGTACAGGTATCAAGCACAACAACATCAAATACAGGAACGGGTGTAGGCCGCACAAATACGGGTGCCACGGTACTGTCGGAGCAGCCAATCTGACTACGTACCCTGAGCCCTACCGTTTGCGGACCTGATTGATCAAAACTATGCATTACAGAACAGCCACTACGCTGGGAACCATCAGGCAAAGTCCATAGGCAGCTACTGCTGCCTTCGGTAGTACTGAGCAAAACGGCAGGACTACCCATACAGATCGAATCTATACGCGCTATGTTGGCCACCGGACTGGGTTGGAGATCAATAAATTGGCTTATACTGGTTTGGCAACCAGCATTATTTTGTGCCAATGCCTCCACGAGCACTAAATCTGCACTGTCCAGAATAGCCGTAGCCTGAGTGCGCTGAAAAAAGGTATCTAGGTCTATGATTATCCATTGTGGCTCAGCATTGGTTTGCATCGCTACCTCAATAAGCTCACCAGGACAACTTGCTGTAGGTGCAGACAGTCTAAGTTCAGGTGTAGGCTGAACGACTAAATCGATCGACGCAGAATCCTGGCCACAACTAAATACTTTCATTTCAATGCGCTGCGTACCTATCTGGTCAAATATTACAGGAATCCGATTCCCATTGCGGCGAGAGCCATCGGGTAAAATCCATTCTACGAGTGCATCTATCGGACGAGATAAGCTTTCGAGATAGATGGTATCTCCACGGCATGGTTGGTCAGAGTCTACAGAAATAGCTGCACGTGCATCAGTAGGTACAATAACTAAGGATTGGGTTGCCGTATCGATTCCACATTGGTTATATGCCAGTAGTTGGAGTGTTACCGTATCGTTTTGATCCATTCCGGTAAAGTATTGTTGGTCGGGTGGCTCCTCCCCTGTATACGTTATCCCATTACCAAAATCCCATTCTAGGCGATCAGCGAGGGACCGGTGCCCAATCGATACGATTTCTCCAGAACAGTATTCAGATCTAATCTCGGTAGCGAAGCGAGCGGTCGGCTGGGCAAAAACCCGTATGGAATCCACAGCCTCCGCATTACCACAACCATTTCCTACAGCCAGCCTTACGGCAAAAGTAGTATCGCGTAACCCAGCCTCAAAAAAGATCTCGGTCGGATTCGTAGCACTCGATAATTGCCCATTCCCAAATACCCACTCAAAACCAAGCTGTTCGCCTACACTTTGGTTGGTGAAATCAACTTCTAGTGGCGAACATCCTTGCGTAATTGAAGGCATAAAAGCGACGCGCTCGGGGGGCTGAAATATTCGGATTTCGCTATTTGTTACAGCAGAACAAAGTTGCTGATTGGTAACTGGATTCAAGGTGAATACTTCCAATTGAATGCGGTATATTCCTGCATCTGTATATACAT
The DNA here is from genome assembly GCA_013214265.1 of Saprospiraceae bacterium. Classification (GTDB taxonomy): domain Bacteria; phylum Bacteroidota; class Bacteroidia; order Chitinophagales; family Saprospiraceae; genus DT-110. The sequence goes on from JABSSK010000052.1 coordinate 18,161, forward strand.
GAGAGGGCTCTCGTTGGGTCGACTCGCCTCCATCTCCAAAATCCCAACGAAAACGTTCAGCTCCTACCGAGTTATTCTGAAATAAAAT
>JABSSK010000520.1 GCA_013214265.1 Saprospiraceae bacterium
TTTTAAAGCCATGCGAGCAAGGGGTGAAAAAGTAACGGATATTGCCATCATTATCATTGCAGCGGATGACAACATTATGCCGCAGACCAAAGAAGCAATATCACACGCTCAGGCCGCCGGAGTGCCTATGGTTTTTGCCATTAATAAGATTGATAAAGACGGTTCTCAGCCGGAGCGGATCAAACAAGAATTAGCCAATATGAACCTGCTGGTTGAAGAATGGGGCGGTAGCTACCAGTCGCAGGATATTTCAGCCAAAAACGGTACTGGAGTTAATGAGCTTCTGGAGAAAGTTTTACTGGAAGCCGAGATGCTGGAGTTGAAAGCTAACCCGAATCGGGGTGCTATTGGTGCTATTGTGGAGGCCTCAATTGAAAAAGGCAGAGGTTATGTAGCTAAAGTACTGGTACAGAACGGCTCCCTGAAAGTTGGTGATCCAATTGTAGCGGGTGAGTACTCTGGTAAGGTCAAAGCGATGCTTAACGAGCATGGTAAACGCTTGAAGGAAGCGGGGCCGGCACAACCCGTTCTGGTACTAGGTCTTGACGGTGCCCCACAGGCTGGTGAGACTTTCAAGGTTGTGGAATCCGAGCAGGAGGCTCGTCAAATTGCGAGCAAACGTGCTCAGATCGTACGCGAGCAGTCTAATCGAGCTACGAAGCGTATCTCACTCGATGAAATCGGTCGCCGACTAGCATTAGGTACCTTTAAGGAACTCAACTTGATTGTGAAGGGTGATGTAGATGGTTCTATTGAAGCCCTATCTGATTCCTTGATTAAACTCTCAATCGAAACCGTACAGGTTAATGTTATACATAAAGCAGTTGGTGCTATTGCTGAATCGGATGTGTTATTAGCTTCTGCTTCAGATGCCATCATTGTTGGTTTTCAGGTACGACCCACCCTGGGTGCTCGAAAACTAGCTGAACGAGAAGGTGTTCAGGTTAAGATGTATTCCATCATCTACGAAGCTATTGATGAAATCAAGTCTGCTATTGAAGGTATGCTTGAGCCAACCAAAGAAGAAAAAGTACAAGCAGAAGTTGAAGTACGCGAAACCTTTAAAATTTCAAAAGTAGGTACGATTGCCGGTTGCTTTGTACGGGATGGTAAAATCAACCGTAATCACCACATCCGCTTGGTGCGCGATGGTATTGTAACCTACCCTACCAAGGAAGGTCAGCACGGGGAAATTGACTCTTTAAAACGTTTCAAGGACGATGTAAAAGAGGTACGTAGTGGAATGGAATGTGGTATGTCTATCAAGAATTTCAACGACATTAAAGTCGGCGATATCATTGAAGCATACGAAATCATTGAAGTGAAGCAAACGCTGGATTAGTCAGCGGCTCATAAATAATAAGTAGTAACTAAGGTTTATTCCTGTTGATACTTCTTCGTGTCCATTGTTCTGGCATCCTAAAATGCCTAGACTTTGAAAAAGCCTTCCCTTATAAAAGGGGAAGGCTTTTTTCTTATCCTCTGCGAATAATCAGGATGCTACCATCGCTAAATTCCATCCAGGCGAAATCATATATCAGGTGATACACTTTTTCTTTACTATTGATATAGTACCCGGTGATATAACTATGATTGAATTTTTTTTTATCGAGTATGGTACGTGAAATTCGAATTTGCTTTTTGTTTTTTCCGATACACTCGAGTAGGATGGACCGATTGCGGTGCAGTATTTTATCTGTTTCTGTTACGACGCCCTGCGTTGACTTTCGAAGTCGAAAATGATATTCATTTTTACAGGCGTTCGAACAGAATTTTTTGTCAGATCGTCCACGAACGATTTTTTTGCATAGCCTGCAATATTTTTTTTGCTGAGACATAGCGATCAGGATTTGGGTAACATATTCGACTTGCCATATAGCAAGCATTACTTTTTATGTATTCCTGATTAATGGGGTGTATTGATGGTTCCGGCCTGGTATCAACTTATATACTATAGGTTGGATAACCAGGCAAATTAGAAGGCTGATACTGTACATAGTAGTCCGTTATGAATAACGGACTGGGGTATGTACCACTTTTCACAATAGTCTGGAGCAGTATAATTTATTTTTATTAATCTTCCTACACCAAGTTAATCATTAACGGCTATCATCAGATATTAGCCGTTAATATCCGTTATAAACGGATAATATAAATAATAGATTGACAGCATCCTCTATTCCATTGACCTTGAAGGTTAAAAAATGATTAATGCGATTACACATATTTCCGGTTCAATTTGAGGGTCAACAGCGGATTGGCATAAAGCCACTGGGTTTTAACCCTGATTTTCCCCAACAGATGCGTACTATACCTGGGAGTCGATGGACACCTCAGGAAAATTGCTGGCACATTCCCTACATCCGTTCAGCGTATAAAAGCTTAAAGGCCTTATTTGGGGTAAACAACCTAATTATATTGGATCAGCAGCACTTGCGCGCGTCAAAGTTTGAAAAGCAAAGTCCACCTGTAGACTGTGCGCTTACATTCAAAGCAGAGGTTATTCGTATGGAAGAACGGCTTAGGTTACAGCGATATAGCAGGAGTACCATCAAGACGTATAAACATTTCTTCACACAGCTTTTGCGATTTTTTCCTGACCGGGATCCACAGTCCTTAGACAAGGAAGATATCATGGCTTACTTACTGCATTCCGCTGAACAAAAGCAATGGTCGTCATCAACTCAGAATCAAGCGGTAAATGCTATAAAGTTTTACTTTGAAAAAGTACTGGGTCAGGCGCGTACTTACTATGAATTCAGGCCACGAAAGGCGCATAAACTCCCGAATGTTTTTAGTGAAAACGAAGTGCAACGGTTTATAACTTCCATAACTAATATAAAGCATCGGACCCTTAT
>JABSSK010000521.1 GCA_013214265.1 Saprospiraceae bacterium
ATTTATTTGTTTAATGAGTAAAAATACTCAACATCTCTAATTAGGTGTTGAGTATTTTTTTTTATTATTACTTCATATATATACACTATGTGTTTTTTATACTTATGCTATTTATTATAGTAATACGGACGCTCAAATATTAGCACCCCAAAACCCAATAAAACGAAGGCTTCCCTTACTTTATTACAAAAAAAATTATCTTTTTTTATCAAAAACTTGCAAGTCTCGATTATTATCCTTTACTTTGTGTTGTTCTTATTGAGAGACGGAAAAGAAAAGCTTTTCTTTACTCATAAGAAATAAAGCTTTTGAAATTATTTAATTGTTACGTAATGAGGAGTTACGGTTGACAAAATTAAATAAGAGTAAAAAACGGAAAGTTCATTGAATAGCTAAGAATTGGGAAAACCTAAGCTCACTATATATGTAATGTAAATAGTGGGCTTTAGGTGGTAGAAGTATTTTGTTAAATTTAAAATCGTTTATCATGGAAGAAGTAATAAGATTTGAATACCAAGAAGGTATGAGATTTATTTACCCTAAACACCCAATGGTTAAAAAATGGAAGTTTGAAGACGGGCAAGAAGCAGAAGCAAAACTATGTCACATAATGGCAGTAGTAGCGGAAAAGAATGGAATGAGTGGCAATGACCTCATGCACCTTTTTCCTGCTTCGCTTAGGATGCTTAAAAGTAAAAGTGAATGGGCATAGTATTTTTTATTGTGCCTAACGTAGTATGTCGGCAATATATCCGATATACCCCCAAAGCCCGTTCTAACCTCAATTGGTTGGTTCGGGCTTTTGGTGGTAGAACTAATTTGTTAAATTTAATTTGTTACTATGAATTTTTTTCTATCTTTGTTCCGTAAAACCAAAACAACAAACCATTGGGACACAAATATCCAAAAAACACCTTCGAAGGGTGTTGTCCTCTATATGACTAATGGCGTCTTGCATCGTTAGTCTTTCCTAAGCTCGTTATGAAAATAACGGGCTTTTGGTGGTAGAAGTATTTTTTAAAAATTAAAAATTATTGTTTATGTTAATCGAATCTTGTCATATCCCTTTTTCGGAATTGAAAATAATTCATTCTTTCTGTGAAGAAAATGACATAGACTTCAAAGAAACTGTCTCTAATATATTAGACAACGACAGGGATTTTGAAGTTGAAAATCATCGTTTTATTCATTTTGATGATATTGATAAAATTCAGCAAGAAGAGTTAAGAAACGAACCCTACATATTAGGCTGTTTTAATGCTTATTTCTTAGCTGACAACACATCTTTATCCCTAGGGGTTATTCAAGTTCTTCAAAAAAATGAAGCTTATGAAGAACTAGGAGAATTAGTGCAAGAAGATGTAGAAAATATTCAAAGGGAATATGCCTGCATAGATGGTTACGGGCATCACTTTGCACATTATGACGGCGAAGAATTAGAGTTATTAGATGTTAATGGGTGTAATTATTACGTTTTTCGTTTTAATTAATCTCCCTAAGCCCGCTCTAACCTCAATTGGTTGGTTCGGGCTTTAGGTAGTAGAAATATTTTTTAACAGATAAATTTTATCGAAATGAAACAAAGTGAATTTATTTTAATTTGTAACAACAATTGCATTGATCCAAGTATAGCCCTTGAGAATGAATCTGTATATCAGTTTTTGATACGGGCAAAGGAAAAATATAAAAATTGTAAAACCAACGCCGCAATGGTTGAGCTTCAAAAAATAATTGAAGCTAATTTTTAACGTCTGCTAACATAGTAAGTCATTCCCCAAGCCCGCTCTAACCTCAATCGGTTGGTTCGGGCTTTTGGTGGTAGAAGTATTATTAAAAATTTAAAATTGTTTATTATGAAAGAAAAGGCAATCAATATTTTAAGAAACATGATTTCGTCTTGGGGAAAGGCGGACGATCCAAGCAAAAAGTCAGAAGCGTTGATCGTTGAAAAATATTTACGGATAATTGAACAAACATTAAATCGTGTAGATACATTGATCTTAGCAGATTCATTTCAAGGTTCATCGCCAGATGTTCAGGTAATTCCAGAATGCCGTGCATGGGAATCAGTAACAGCAATGTGTGAATCTAATGGATATCCTTACAATGTGAAATCTTTTTCTGATTTATCAAATTATCGAGAATGGGTCAGAACACAGAACGATGGTATAGAGGATGAGTTCACGTTCAATATTATACCATCATACAGCAATAAGGAGTACACAAAAGAACTATCCCTTATTTGTTGTCTAATTAGAGAAAACGAAATAATTAAGGGAAGTCTTTTTCAATCCTTTGATGAAATTTTTTGTATTGCTCAGGATTTTATTGCGAAATACCCATTGAATACCGAATGGGGTATTGAGCTAGAATTCGAACAAACTGTATTAGATTTTGCCCGTCAATGGGTCAAAGATAAACAATAAATACATGAGAATAACAAAAAAAGCAGCACTGCTGCTGCCTATCCTATACTTAGACAAAAAGATGCAAAAAGCATCTCCTTTATTCAAACTTGAAGAAAAGGAAAGGAACTTGATTTTCTTTATTTTTCTTGGTGCATCTAAGGGGGTGAAGTTTCAGCAAATCCAAGATTCTTATTGCTTGCTTACTGGTATAGGTAAGCATACAGTGAGAGAATTACTCTACAGCCTAATAGATAGAGGGCTTGTAGTACAGGTTAAGAAAGGCAGGTCAATTGATTATCAATTGGCCAATAAAACGCTTTTGGATTGCGTTAAATTAATGCAAGCTATTGAACGTAAAATAAACATCCTAAGCTCACTATCCAAATAGTGGGCTTTTGGTGGTAGAAATATTATTTAACAACTA
>JABSSK010000522.1 GCA_013214265.1 Saprospiraceae bacterium
AACAAAGTTAAGGTATCAGCCCCTTCACCTACCTATACCTAGTATTGCAGCTTACAATGGAATGCAGGTATGGAAGGTGGAGGGTATTGTGGTATACAAGAACATCCCAACGGAAGAAATTTTATCTTTTCTATTTGGGACCCCATCAGTTCTTCCGAAGCAATCACCGCCCCTTACACACATCCTACAACCATCATCGAATCATTTGGGGGTGAAGGTACCGGACTCAAGTCGTGGAATTTTGATATCGGCTGGGATACAGAACAATGGTATTCTTTTGTTACCAGAGCTTGGCCCTCTGGTTCAAGCACAATGTTCGGATTTTGGGTTTTTAACCACACGGACCAAGAATGGTACCACTTGGTAACCATGGACTACCCAGTCAGCAATATTCGCTTTAATTCATCCACTGGCTCTTTTATTGAAGATTGGCTAGGAAATGGATGGAACACCAGGGAAGTACATCATCAAGAAGGATGGAAAAGTAGAACCAGTAATTATTCCTGGCAGGCATTTACAAGTTGTACTTTTGAAAGAGTACGTCCAGATGCAGGTGCTAATAATTACATCGACAACTATAACGGAGGGACCCATACAGATTCGTATTTTATGCAATCCGGCGGAAACATTACACCAACCACTAGTACTACTGGTACTACGCTTACTTTAGCGAATAGTAACTCAACTCCAGAATATCATACCGGTCAGATCACCAGCCTGAATACGACAACTTCATTGGACAGCCTTCACCTGACCTGGACTTTAGATTCATCTAAAGCCCCTCAGTTTTCTTACGACATAAATATCTATGACAATCCCGATTTTTTAGGTAACCCGGTCATTGAGATAAACGAAAATATCCCGCATCAACGTAATCATAACATCGATGTAAGCACACTTACCAAGGGAAAGCAATACTACCTAAAGCTAAGCATTCACGATATTTTTGATAATCAATCCGCAGTCGTTACTGATCGTTTTTTGATTGAAAGTATCGTGCATACTGATAATACCAATCCGCTACGTTCACTTAGCTATTACCCAAATCCATTCCGTGATAATATAAATTTGAAGTTCAGTCATCGAATTAAATTTGTGAAAATTTCTGTGGCAGATAGCAAGGGAAGGGTAATGCTGACCAACGACTATTACAACTGTTCTGAAATTGAACAACAGCTACCCGCTAATCTGGACGCAGGCCTATATTTCCTAACGGTAACAGATCATGAACAAAACACGGTTACCATCACACTCCATAAGAAATAAGAGAACTTGCTAAGAAAGTGATATTTTCACTTCAGTAAAATAGGATAAGACCGCTTCCTTACTGAGCGTCACCCTTTGTTTATTGCAAAATCTTCGTAACGAAAGCTAAAAAAACGAATCATCTGTTCGCCTGAAAAATGAGTTGAAGAATGATAAGAAGGTACTCCCATACAGACAAGCCTAGCGTAATCGATTTACTAAAAAAAAATACACCTGAATATTTTGCCCTTACCGAAGAGGAAGACCTTAATCATTACTTGGATAATGAAGCCGAGTATTATATAGTCTATGAAGAAAATAATACCATCATTGGAGCGGGAGGAATCAACTTTTTCCCACAGGAAAAATTAGCTCGAATGTCTTGGGATATCATCGACCCAAATTATCACGGTAAGGGCATTGGGAAAATATTAATGCAGCACCGTTTTAACCATCTATCTGAAAATCCAAACATTGATTTTATCGTGGTCAGAACCACCCAACTCGTTTATAAATTTTATGCAAAAATGGGTTTTACGCTTGAGCGAATTAAAAAAGATTATTGGGCAAAGGGCTTTGACCTGTATGAAATGAAAATGCAAATTAAATCCATACTTTAACGATCCAACTTACTTAATCACATTTCTTACACATCCCACTACACCTGATTGTGATACTAAACACTGGATATATCATCAGGAATGATAACAAGAGAATAAGTAACAGCAATAAAGCCTAAGTGCCCATGCTGTAAATATAGCTCCGCCATCAGTGGCGGTGCAAGGAATAATGGAGCCACTGTGAAAATGAACAGATAATTTACGGTAAAGGTACACCCAAGAAAGAGATATCCGTATTAGCTATTTACCATAAAACGAAGGAAGCTATACCTTAATTAACAAATAGTGCAAATCCTCTAATTATTTATGTCCTTTTGTATTAATATATGGTTACGGTAGGTCTTATCTTATTGCTGGGTACTAATTGGATCACCTTGCTTGAGGTAGGTGAATATAATTTAGTGCAATTATTACTGACCTATTCCAATGGGCATGCAAGTAGTGGGGTTATTAACGCTACTTTTATTCAGACCCATAACTATGTTCAGGACTCCGATAAAAGCAAGTCTATACCTATAACTTCTCAATTACGCTCAATGGGGGAATGGGATTCAGTGCGCTGTTTATGATCCTTCCATTAATGCTATTTTTACCTAGTATAACTTGTTATTCGAATTGCCAATTGCTTTTTTTAGTAAAAATGTATTTAGGCTTTTACTTTAAAAAGGATCGTAGGAAGCACAGACGATTGCTTAGGTGATACCCATAAATTAAGTGAGATTATTTTTTATCTATGTATTCGGTCGATAAATAAGTTTATTGTTTAGATGATCATCTATTTAATTCGTCCTACTCAACCTGATATTACTAGAGGTATTTGTTATGGGCAAAGTGACCGTCCTATCAAGAGAGATGCCCGGGGGAATGAAAATAGCAGATAAAAGAAAAATCAGATATGCATAAGCCATTTCATATGGTTTACTTTAGCCCACTCACTAGATGTACTCAGCTAGCTTGGGATTTATCT
>JABSSK010000523.1 GCA_013214265.1 Saprospiraceae bacterium
TTTTGACCTGAATAAAGCAGGAGAAGTAACAGGAGCTACTGTCGAAGCATTTGGGTATAAACTACCAGCACAAAAAAAATAAAGTGGTTTTGATATGCTACAAAATACAAGCGGCCATTTCCTATGGAATGGCCGCTTGTATTTTCTTCTAATAAAGTAAATTGAAGCGGCATTATGATCCACTATGGATGAACTTCTTGCTATGGCTGGAGGACATCTATTTATTTTTTCAACTAAATAGATTACAAAGTGACAGAGTTAAATCAGATAACTGATACTGTACTTATGGTTCGTCCGGCTCGTTTTGGGTTTAACGAAGAAACAGCAGCTAGTAATGCTTTTCAGCAAAAAGCAGATACTAAATCAGCTGTCGAAATAGAAGAACAAGCAAAGGTTGAGTTTGATCGATTTGTTGATGTATTAAGGAATGTAGGGGTGCATGTTCTCGTCATGTCGGACACATCCGAGCCCCATAAACCGGATGCTGTCTTCCCGAATAATTGGGTGTCTTTTCACGAAAGCGGACAAATTGTTTTGTATCCAATGTTTGCTCAGCAGCGTCGTTTGGAACGACGACACGACTGGTTACAGCAACTAAGGGAAACCTATCAGTTTGCGCAAACAGAGTCATTGGTGGAATACGAAACGGAATCTTTATTTTTAGAGGGAACAGGTGCTTTGGTATTGGATCGGCCTAACCGAATAGCTTACGCTTGTTTGAGTAATCGTGCGCATCCAGAAGTGCTTGCGGCCTTTGCTCAAAGAATGGATTATCAGGTTATTTCTTTTTCGGCTGCCGACCAAGCTGGATTGCCTATTTACCACACCAATGTGATTTTGGCAGTAGGAGAATCGTTTGTATTAATTTGTTGGGATACCATTTCGAATGACCTAGAAAAGGAATTGCTGCGTTCTGCTTTTGCCAGAACCCATAAAGACGTTATCGCTCTTTCTTTTAAGCAAATAACTGCTTTTGCTGGTAATATGCTACAGGTCAGAAGTCGTTCTGGAACGCCCATTCTCGTGATGTCACAACAGGCATTTCAAGCATTAAACCCGGATCAACTGGCTCAGATTAGCACGCATACTCAGATAGTACATAGCCCTATTCCTACTATAGAAAGATTGGGTGGAGGCTCAGCACGATGCATGATGGCCGAGGTGTTTTATCCGGGAATGGGCTCCATATTGTAAAGTATCTACCGCAAATTGAATAGTAAACACATGGAATATTCTGGAATAGAAGGACCTACTTACTGGTATGGTCCGGAAAAGGAAAAGGATCAGGACGCCTGGCTTTGGCATTTTACGGAAGTCGAAATCGATGAATTGACCAGAGCGACCAAGCAGGTTATTCGTAATGGTATCGCACCAGCGGATTTGAATGTAGAGGATTTCCCATTACCTACTTTGGGAACTAAGCTTAACCAGTTACAGCATAATCTGATCCTAGGGCATGGGTTTGGACTATTACGAGGGTTTCCTGTACACCAATATAGTGTTGAGGAAGCTGCGATCCTCTTTTATGGTTTAGGTACGCACCTCGGACATGCCCGGTCACAAAATGCACAGGGTCATTTATTGGGGCATGTACGCAATACTGGACTGGAAAGTACCAACCCCAATGTTCGAATTTATCAAACAAAAGAACGCCAAACTTTCCATACAGATTCTACCGATGTTGTAGGGTTGTTGTGTCTGCAACCGGCTCAGGAAGGAGGACGTTCTTTACTCGTTAGTGCCGATACGGTATATAATGAAATGCTGCGACAAAGACCTGATTTGCTGCAGTTGCTCTGCCAACCTATCGCTACAGATCGAAGGGGGGAAGTGCCAGAAGGAATGGAACCCTTCTTGCGTATTCCTGTTTTTACCCACTATCAGGGGCGGGTAACCATCTTTTATCAGCGGCAGTATATTGAATCGGCTCAACGTTTTGCGGAAGCCCCTCGACTTACTGCACAGCATGTAGAAGCGCTTAATCTTTTTGATGCCATTTGTAATGATCCGAGTATTCACCTCACTATGATGTTGGAAAAAGGGGATATGCAATTCGTTTATAACCATGCCATGCTTCATGATCGCACAGCCTTTGTAGATTGGCCAGAACCCGATCGTCGTCGGCATTTACTACGTTTGTGGCTTTCGGTTCCCAATGATCGTCCACTTCACCCTATTTTTGCCTCCCGGTTTGGTTCCGTTACAGTCGGAGACCGAGGTGGTATTGTGGTTTCAGGGACAAAACTCCATATTCCCAGTACTCCTTCAGGTTGACAACGCATTGGAATAGGTATGAATTTATGGGATAAATTATCCGTTGTAGACACAACTGAAACCAAAGGTTTGGGAACCAAAAGAAGAGAGGCTCCGTTTGTTAGATCCAACAGCTAGCGGTACTTTTGCACATAATGTTTGATTGAACTTGAAGCCATGAACATGAGAAGCTACCTCACCATTGTTTTTCTTTTCTTTTTCTTCAGCCTGACGGCAAAAAAGACAACCATCGAGATCACCGTTCTGGCAGAAGAATCCATGGAGCTAAATTTTTATCCTACAATGGATGGTTATTTTTTCTCTGGGGCAGCCAAAAAATTGACCATTAACCCAGGACGAACTTTGACATTATCCTTTGATAGTGAAGCCCCAGGATTGAGTTACTTGCATTTCAGCAACTGGGTGTTTCCAGGGACCGGTGGCGGATTCACAGTATTCACTAATCCTGGCGATGTAGTAAGAATTGCATTTGGCAAAACGAATCCTCGCGAAACTTTTAAAATATCCGGAAATAATTTGGCAGTAAACCAGT
>JABSSK010000524.1 GCA_013214265.1 Saprospiraceae bacterium
TAAGGATAAAGGGCTAGCTTCGCACTAAAGAATTTGATCATAAAACCACCAAAAACCAGCCGAAGCAAAAGTAAAACGATGACCTTTGTTTTATTGTCTTTCATATTCAAATTCTTTAGTGCGAAGCTAGCCCTTTATCCTTAAGTATTGAAATATGAGCGTGGAAATGTCGCGCCACATTCTGGACATAACTATGCCATGCAGAAACACTAGTTCACAAAACGTTCTGTGTATATTTGGCCTTAAATTGATTATCAACTATGTCATCCAGTCGGTTTGAAGTAACCCTTTTGTTGGTAGCCACCTGCATTTTAGTTGTGGGCCACTTTATAAATTTAGGCGTTCAACCGCTATATCTGGAGGAACCACGACGCACCATTATCAGTATGGAGATGGTAGCAAACCAGAACCTGTGGGTCCCTACTTTACTCGGTGAATTTTACTATAACAAACCCCCCATTTACAATTGGTTACTTATTGGCAGCACCCGGATTTCAGGGGAGTGGGCAGAAGGAGCCCTGCGCATCCCAAATGTGCTTTCTCTTCTCCTTTGGGCCGTACTAATTTTCAGAGTAGGACGGCAACAATTTGATGTGTTGTTCGGAACGTATAGTGCCTTATTATTGGTTTGCTGTGGCTCTTTTTTGTATTACTTCTCTTTGATAGCCGAGATAGACTTGTTCTACTCTTTGATTACCTGGAGCAGCATAATGATCATATTTGATGGCGTCAGGCGAAAAAAATGGCTGTATATGTTTTCTGCTGTATACAGTTTAGCTGCCATTGGTTTTCTTACCAAAGGGCTTCCTTCCATTGCTTTTGCTGGTATTAGCCTATTAGTATGGCTGATCTACACTAGATCATGGAAAAAACTGTTTTCCTGGCAGCATTTTACAGGTATTACCCTTTTCCTGATCATTGCTGGTGGGTACTACTTTATGTATAGTTTGTATGCTGATCCAACGCCATTTTTAACCCGTATCTGGACGGAGTCCAGCAACCGTACAGTTAGCCAGTCCGCTGGTGTAGGTGATTTTCTTTTGCACCTGATCACTTTCCCACTATCTGTCTGGGCCAATATATTGCCCGCTGCTGGCTTATTGGTGTTTTTTGCCTTTCGGCTAAAAAGGTATGCAGCAATTCACCAGAATCCTTTTTTAGTTTTCTGTAGTCTGATGCTACTGGCCAATATTGCTATTTACTGGTTATCACCAGCTGAAAGAATTCGGTACGTTTACATGTTATTCCCATTTTTAATTTATCTACTGGTGTGGTTGTGGCGAGAAAACCCTGCTGTGAAATGGGAAAAAACAGCCCTACGGATCGGTAGCGGGATTTTACTCCACCTTTTTGCAATTGCAGCTGTGGCGTTACCCTTTATACCTGATCTGCAAGTCGTCCCAGGCATAGGGATAATTGCCATTTCCTTTACCTGCTTATTTAGCGTAACCATTTGGTTTTTTTGGCGAAAGCCTCATCTTCCACTTCCTCACCTTCTGGTAGGTATTGCGCTAACCAAATGTCTTTTTGCACTTACTATTTTACCACAGCGTGCCCTTGATGGTGGGGCACAACGGGACATGGTCAGGGCCGAGAAGATATATGCATTGATCGGCGAAGCACCATTATACACGGTTGGTTCTGATAAAGTGATCGCGTATACAAGTACCGCTTATTTAAATCGCTTACGCAAAAACTCCCTCAGGCGTAACGACAACCTAAATGTCGGTGCTTATTACCTCGTAACTAAAGGTCAGCTCCCTATAAAACCCGTTGAGGTACTGCTCGACTAACGATACAACGGTAAAGATCAGCAACTGGTGCGTTTGGGAACTATTCCTTCGGCTTTGAAATGATGCCTTCCTGAATAGCTTTTTCGGTATATCCGTGCAGTTGCACAGGTTTGCGCTGCGCTCGCTTACGCAACCGCATATTCAAAAATTCAACGCCCAAAGAAAAGGCAATCGCAAAGTATAAATAACCTTTAGGAACAGCACCTATTTCAGTGTCAGCAACTACAAAATGCGCTAAATGTGCGCCTTCGGCAATGAGCATAAACCCAATTAAAATTAAAAAGGCTAATCCCAGCATTTGTATCGTAGGATGCTCATTCACAAAATTACTTACTGGTGTTGCAAAGAGAATCATAATGATGATTGAAGCAACGACCGCTACAATCATAATCACCAGATTATCAGTCAATCCTACTGCTGTCAGGATGGAATCAAATGAAAACACCACATTAATGAGTGCAATTTGCGTAATGACGCTACCCAAAGTTGCACCACCTTTATCTTTACCGCCACCTTCAGAATGCAGCTCAGGGCCCTCCAACTTATGATGAATTTCACTAGTCGCTTTGTAGAGTAAAAAAATACCACCAGCAATCAGAATCAAAGCTTGTCCGGAAAACCCTCCTTTCATCCAACCATAATCAAAAGATAACCATGGCTCCTGCATAGCAATTAAAGCGGTGATACCAAAAATGAGTACGACCCGAAAGGCCATAGCCAGAATTAATCCAATATTTTGAGCACGTGGTTGCTGCGCTTTGGGTAATTTATTTGATGAGATCGATATAAAAATGATATTATCAACCCCAAGTACAATCTCAAGGAAAGTGAGGGTCAAAAGACTAATCCAAACTCGTGGATCAGCAAAATCGGGCATAGTAAGCGTGGCCAAAAACATATCTAGTGAAATTATAGTGGACTGCAAGTTTACATAAATTTTGATATTTTGCACCTGAAAATCGATTATCCGCTGAAAACCATTATCCTATTTCCTATATTTTAACCTCTATA
>JABSSK010000525.1 GCA_013214265.1 Saprospiraceae bacterium
GTATGCTGACGGACTAACGTTAGGGCGTTCGATCATTGCACGTATACCCTATAAAAACGATGGAGATCAGGGATGACGCAATCAAGCCTAACAGTTGTTATTGTCAACTATAATGTGTGCCATTTTTTGGAGCAATGCCTTTTGTCGGTGGAAAGGGCTGCTCGTGGTTTAGTGGTTACGATTGTCGTAGTAGATAACAACTCGAGTGATGGCTCACTAGCAATGGTCCGGCGACGTTTTCCTCAGGTTCGGGTTATTGCGAATACGGATAACCCTGGATTTTCAAAAGCTAACAATCAAGCTATATACAATACCCATAGTGATTATGTGTTACTGCTTAACCCTGACACAGTCATTGGAGAAGATACCCTTAAGGTTTGTATTGAATACTTTGATCAGCATCCGCAAGTTGGTGGATTGGGTGTCAGGATGATTGACGGTTCGGGTGCATTCCTTCCCGAGAGCAAAAGGGGCTTCCCTTCTCCTTTTGTTGCTTTCGCTAAGACGATAGGATTGAGCAGACTATTTCCACGGTCGACGTTGTGGAATCGTTATCATCTAGGTTTTTTGGATGAGCACAAAAACCATTCCGTTGAGGTATTGGCAGGTGCGTTTATGGGTTTACGACGTTCGGTTCTGGAGGAAATTGGGACCCTTGACGAGGCCTTCTTTATGTATGGTGAGGATATTGACTTATCGTATCGGATCGTTAAGGCGGGCTATGAGAATCATTATATAGCCCATAATACGATTATCCATTATAAAGGTGAAAGCACTAAAAAAGGAAGCCTCAACTACGTACGTGTGTTTTATCAAGCTATGATCATTTTTGCACGTAAGCATTTTACGGGACAAAAGGCATGGTTGTTTGTGGGAATGCTTCAGATCGCCATCTATCTTAGAGCGGCAATAACGGTTGTGGGTCATGTTTTTCGTGCCGGCTTTCTGCCGATATTGGATGGATGTTTAATATTCGGGGGATTATACTTTTTGAAGGATTTTTGGGGGAGTTACCATTTTGGTGACCCTGCTTACTATGACCACTCTTTTATGCTTTTTAATGCTACCTTTTATACCTTATTTTGGATGATAAGCATCTATCTGAGTGGAGGCTATGATCGCACAGCTACGCCTTGGCGACTTATTCGGGGTATTTTAGCGGGTACAATTCTTATTGCTGCTGTTTATGGTTTTCTGGATCAATCCTTGCGTTCTAGTCGGGCGCTCATACTTCTTGGCATGGCTTGGGCGATCGTAGGAACAATCGGTTTGCGAATAATACGTGCTTTGAAAAAAAATGGAACGCTACACTTTGGGCTACCTGCAAAGCAAAATCTGGCTATCATTGGGCAACAAGCAGAAGCAGAACGTGCGATTCAACTTTTGCAGCAAGCTGAAATAAAGAAAAATATAATTGGAACTATTCACCCGGATGGGCGTCAGGTTCCAGATACGAATTATCTGGGTTCGGTGGCACAACTACTGCATTTGATGAAATGGTATGCTCTTGACGAGGTCATATTTTGTATGCAAGATATGCGGACTCAGGAAATCATTCGTTGGATGGACCAGCTAGGAAGAAAGATGACGTACAGAATTTTGCCTTCGGGTAGTTCAACAATTATTGGAAGTTCCTCCAAAAATACCTCAGGGGAATTGTATACCATCGATATTCGATATCCAATAGCAACTGCTGCCAATCGCAGAAATAAACGCTTTGCTGATATGGGAATCGCGTTATTGGTTATTACAATGCTGCCGATAACGATACTGTTGTCGGTGCCACGAACATGGTATTTATGGAAACAGCTACCTGCTGTTTTTAGTAGTAAAAGAACCTGGGTTGGATATGGTGGGGATCAAATCCACGGCCTTCCTTTTTTGAAAAAAGGAGTAATTGGAATAGGTCAGCAATATAATGGAACTCCAATCGATACGGCTACGCAATGGAGGCTGAATCGCATATATGCAAAAAATTTTAAGCCTTCTCAGGATGTAGTCATTCTTTGGAACTATATGGTAGGGAAATAAAGCTTTAGTTTCCTAAAAACGCTTTTTCTCCAGCTTTAATCTCGAATGGTAGTGTATTTTGAGAAGGTGGTAATGGGCAGTTAAATCCTTCGGTGTACACACAATAAGGGTTGTAAGCCAGATTGAAGTCTATAGTTAATGTATTAGCCTTGATTGCCGCCATTCTGATATCCAGATACCGGCCACCACCATAGGTGGATTTGCCATTGGTGCCGTCTTTAAAGGGTACAAACAACAGATCACGTAGAAGCGGGCTGCGGATATGAGCCAATTTACGATAGAGCACCAGTCGATGGTCTTGGTTCTGAAATGAGAAATAAAAATGACCATAGGCAATATACGATTCTGGTTCACCGGAGATACTTGCCATTTTAAACGGTTGCTGCCCTTCTAGTTTTTCGATAGTTCCAGTAATGCGATACGATGATTCTGGGGCAAAAAACTGTAATTTTTTGGTGTCTGCTGCCGACAGTGGTGCCTTAGGGCCCTGTAATAAGCCAAC
>JABSSK010000526.1 GCA_013214265.1 Saprospiraceae bacterium
TTGCTTACAAATGGCAGGTTACCCCAACTGATATTTTTCGTTTAAACGTAGGTACAGGATTTCGGGTTGTCAACTTATTTACGGAGGATCATGCAGCACTGACTGGAGCACGCGATGTGCTCATTATTGAAGACCTTAGCCCAGAACGATCCTATAATGTAAATACTAACTACATAAAAAAAACTTATTTTGATAATGGTGGCAGCAGTAGTATCGAATTATCCGCATGGTATACTCACTTTACTAATGCTATCTTACCAGATTATGAGTCTGATCCCAACCTTATCATTTACAATAACCTAGATGGTTCTGCAGTGACGCAAGGTATAAGTGTTAATACTGATATTACCCTTCCATCAGGGTTTTCGCTCATGCTTGGTGGTTCTTTAATGGATGTATCTTTAATAGAGGATGGTGTAAGAGAACAGCAAATTTTAACCGAAAGGTTTATGGGCACCTGGGCTCTTTCACAAACTTTTTTTGGCAACAACCTAGTTCTCGATTACACGGGTAATGTTTATGGCCCTATGCGTTTACCACTTCTAGGTGATCTGGATCCCCGACCCGAAAAGTCTCCCTGGTGGAGTATACAGAACATACAAGTAACTTACAGCGGATTTGATCATATCGAGCTATATGGTGGAGTAAAGAACTTACTGAATTGGACTCCATGGCAGAATCAAGATGCACCAATTATTGCCCGCAGCTTCGACCCTTTTGATCGGGAAGTTGAATTTGGAACAGATGGAAGTGTAATTCCTACCCCGAATAATCCGAATGCCTTGACCTTTGACCCTTCATATGTATATGCTCCCAACCAAGGTATTCGTGGTTTTCTTGGCATACGCTATACGATACAATAAGTAAATTCAACTGTAGGTCATGAGAATAATTTCGTGGATAATAATATTGGTATTCGCATTTTGGGGCTGCTCCTCTTCCCAAAAGTTAGCTGATTATGCACCAGTCCTTACCACTTATACTTTTGATGAAATAGAATCACGCGTACAGGATGAAGCTAAGCCAATTGCTATCTTTTTATATACATCCTGGTGCTCTTTTTGTAAGAACATGGAAGTAAATACACTTACTGATCCAGAAGTGATCAGCCTGCTCAATGATTCATTTTACTACATCCCTTTCGATGGTGAATATCCGGGAAACGTTAATCTCAGAGGGAATGTTTATTCTTTTAAGTCTACGGGTCGAAACACCGGAACACATGAATTAGCTCAAGCTATCGGTTCCGTTGATGGTCTATTATCATACCCCACATGGATACTCATGAACCCAACATTTGAGCTCATTTTTCAACACAATGCTTTTATGAGTGCTAGTGATCTAAAGCAGGTCCTACGTTCCGCTATCCCGTAGCTCAGGCGTTTATATTACATATAGCTTACGGCATTAATTACGGAAAAACATAGATAACCTTCGCACCGGCTCATGAAATTACCAAAACAACCTTTCCTAGCGTTTTTCCAGATTGAAAAGCGCGAATGGCATCATCCATATGCTCAAAAGCAAAAGTATGTCCTACATGAGGAGGATCAAGCTTTAGAGCATGGATTTCCTGCAGTAATTCATGCATAAGATCAGCCTGATTATATAACCAAATGAGGTTGAAACCTAGCAAGGCTTTGTTCTCCTCAATCAATTTTTGAGGGTCAACTTTAGGGCGTGTCAAAAATTGGTAGAATAAACGCAGATAGTTGGGCCTATTACCTACTGAAGCGTATCGTGCTGAACCATAAACAACCATTCGCCCCTGAGGAGCCATTCGGTCAAATCCTGCTTTAAAAACCTTACCACCTATACACTCCATAACCAAATTAAGCTCCCGACCCGCAAGCGCTAGATCAAGTTGTTGCCCAAATTGAGAAGCGTTTCTTACGATTACCTCTTTGTACCCTTGGTCCTTTAAAAAAGCAACTTTATCCGGACGACCAACGGTGCCAATGGTATATGCATCATAGCGAGATGCAATCTGGCGAGCCAGTAAACCTACTCCACCACCTCCGGAATGAATGAGTACTGTAGCGTCCTTTTGAATATTACCTAAATAAACTAAGCCGTAATAGGCGGTAAGTACTTGTACCAAATAGGCTGCTCCTTGCTCGAAAGTCCAGGAATCAGGCATGGGAATAACATACCGCTCATCGCTATTTATTCCGGAAGTATACCCGCCAAAACGAGTAACACCCATCACCCGGTCACCAACCTTTATATGCTTTGTGTCACGCCCTACGGCAACGACCTCTCCAGCATACTCCAAACCAGGTGTGAAGGTACCTTCGGGTGTTGCTCCGTACAGCCCCCAAATAGCAAAGATATCAGCAAAATTAAGCCCAACCGCTTTAACAGCTATATGCACCTCATCCGGTTTTGGAGGAGCTAACTCCTTCTCTTTTAAAGAATAGTTAGACAATGCACCTGCCTTTCCATCATAAGCAATGTAGTTCATCTGATCCGTTTTGCGCAATATAAAAAAACCTTATACAGACGCTGTAATAATTCGTGTACAGAGCTATAAAAAGACGATCAAAAGACCATGAATTAAACGAGAAAAGTACGCCAAATACCTAGCAATAATCACCCTAAATCCTGGTATTATATTACCTTGAAAATTACGATTCAAGCGTATCCGGACAAATAGAAGGAATAGCAAATCCTTAAACCTGTAATCAGCGGGACTGATTGGTGTCCTCAATTAAAAACCCAATCGACTGAACGCCATTGACTGGATTCTGCCGAGTGAACTGTTCAACAACAAATTGGTGAATCCCCTTTTGG
>JABSSK010000527.1 GCA_013214265.1 Saprospiraceae bacterium
CCGTACCTTTACTGTTGCTGTTCGTCAGGGTAATACAGGTGACCTCATTAATAGTATGGTGTGGGAAGGTGAAATCCTACCTGGCGATGTAAAAACCATTAACCCGGGTTCTATGTCGGTATATCTTGGTAGTTATCCTATTCAGGTGACCATCGAAAACCCCAATGGGAGTGAAGACCGGCGATCACTAAATAATAGCTTAAAACTAGATGTTAATATTACCAATGATCCTATCCTTCCAGTGCTGGATCTTTCTGGGACCTCTACCTGTATCGGCGGGCAAGTATCTTTGAACGCCAGAGAAGAAGAAGGGGGTACAGTTTTATGGTATGATCAATCCGTAGGAGGCACCCCTATTGCGGAAGGAAGCTTGTTCCAAACACCGCCTCTGTACGAGAATACCGCCTATTTTTCAGCATTACAATTCAATGGTCGAGTAGGCTTGGAGAACAGAGATGAGGGAACCAACACCCTCTTTTCACCCGAAGCGGGATTAGAGTTTGATGCATTTGCACCTTTTGTTTTAAACTCCGTAAAGGTATATGCGGAGTCCCTTGGCCCCAGAATTATTGTTCTGCGGGAACCCGATGGACAAACCCAGCAAAAAATAATAAACATCACACAAACAGGAGAACAACGTATCGACCTCAATTTTGGCATTACACCTGACGTAGGCTACAAGATTGTTCTTACCGTAGGCCAAGATCTATATATCACAACAACCGATGTCAACTTTCCTAGGCAGATCAATAATGTCGTTTCAATACGCAAATCAGTAGGTACTGTAGCCACATTTTATCCCTTCTTTTATGATTGGGACATAACATACGAATATGGATGTGGTCGTGTACCTGTTACCGTTACCGTTGATGATGATGTAGCGCCTGTTGTCGACTTCACCTTCAGTCAGAACAATGGTAATGGCCCTGAAGTGGAATTCCAGGACTTGTCATCAAATGCAGTGGCTTGGCAATGGCGTTTCGGTGATGGTGGTGAGTCAACAGATGCTAACCCAAATTACATTTATAATGAGCCAGGTACCTATCAGGTGGAATTGACCGCTACGGGTAGCAACGGATGTACCAGTACATTAACCCAATTGATAACTGTTGAAATAGCGACCTCCACCATTGAGCAACAGAAGCTATTACGTCAAATAACAATCCAGCCTAACCCTACGAATGATATGACTACGGTTTATGTCAATCTCGACGAGACGCAGTTTGTTCGCCTCTGGGTAACGGATGTTACCGGACGCACATTACAAGCATTCTATCCTGAGCAGATTCGCGAACTTCAATGGACTATTGATTTGTCCAATTATGCATCCGGGGTTTATTTTGTGATTACCCAAGTAGGTAATGATCGGGTAGGCCAGCGACTTGTTCGTTTGGAATAAATCAGCATAACAAGGGCCGGCTTTGCAGTCGGCCCTTGTTTGTTAATCTTCGGATTCAGGAGCTAACTGAAGCTCTAAACCTTCAAAGCTTTTAGCGATGTGCAATTGACAGCCCAGCCTCGAATTATCTTCCACAAAAAACGCTTGATCTAGCATATCTTCTTCATCTTCACTCATTTCTGAAAGTTGGTGGTCACTCTCTACATAAACGTGGCACGTTGAACATAACGCCATTCCACCACAGGTACCTTTTACAGGCAGTTCAGCGGCCTTGCAAAGCTCCATAATGTTCATATTCATATCCGTTGGTGCTTCCAATTTGTGTTCCACACCATCTCGGTCTGTAATCGTTATCAGAACGATAGTATCATCCATGTGACTATATGTTAGGGTTAAAACTCGTTCAAAAGTAATATACCTTCACGACAAATCATGCCGTACAGGCTCCTTATACATTGAGCTCTGAGGTTATGAATTTTCTTCCTTAAAAATTGGCCTTATTTCGTCTCCCCGACAAATAGCTCCTCCTTGAATCACCCGAGCGGTTATTCCACCGTGGCCACGCATGGCATGGTAACCTCCAGAGCCCAGATTGTTTTCCATTTTAGAGCAAGGGTGGCAGTGACCTGTACCTTCCAAAACCACCTCATCTCCAATTCGAAATTTCTGATCTCGCATCGCCAATACATTAAGGCCCGAAACCACTATATTTCTTCTTAGAGTTGCGGGGTCAATCTTAGGTACACCAAGTATACTGGCCACCACCGGCAGATGCTCAGCCTGAATAAGCGTCACTTGCCGCTTTCCAGATCGACCCGCGTAGTGATCGCCAATGATTCCTGTTTCTACATCAACAACAACCGTGTCAACCTCCTGTACCGGATCATTTTTTTGGGGCCTAACGGATATCCAGTTAACCTGACCAATTTGGGGCACCGCGCGTAAAAGTTCGTTTTTATCCATGTTATCCAATACAACGAAGCTGACAAATGAGTTCAAAAAATGCTGATTCTTTCCAATCTATTTATTTATTGGTTGCAAGTATAGGCGTGGTTCACCTACCAATAATTTTATGGTTGTCGACTTTGTCCCATCGAATGCTAGAAATTCAAAATTTCTAGAACTGTGGCTTATAGCATAAAGCGTTTCATAACTCCATTTACAAAAAAGTATCACTCGGATTTAGCTAACCATGACCTTAATAAAAAATAAATGGCTTACCCCTATTTTAGCCTAACTCGTTTAGGATTAGTCAACTAGGCCCACAAATATGAATTAATTAAAAAAAACAAGGAATACACCTTGCAAATATGTTCATTCCAACTTATATTTGCATTCCTATTTAAACAACGCGGTGTGGAGCAGTTGGTAGCTCGTCGGGC
>JABSSK010000528.1 GCA_013214265.1 Saprospiraceae bacterium
TAGGCATGCGGGATATTTGGGAAGGTATAACCGTTGAACTGCGCGCGAATAACCATATTGTTGAAACACTATTTTACGTATCGCCTCATACAGATCCGCAAATGATCCAAATGGATCTGGAGGGGGCTGAATCCCTTAGCGTATCCAATGATGGTCAGTTGATCGTTCATACCTCATCAGGTGAACTAGCCTATTCTGCTCCTATCGCTTACCAGTGGATCGAAGGAAAAAAACATGGAGTAGAAGTAGCGTATCAGATTGATAAGGACTTGAAAACGAGATACACCTTTCAGGTATCCAATTACAATCCGGCTCATGAATTGATCATTGATCCTTTCTTGGCCTCCACCTTTATCGGGGCAGGTCGTAATGATTGGAGTAATGCCATTACGATCGGACCGGATGAACATGTTTTTATTACTGGATACACCTGGACGGACACCTTCCCTACTTTGGTAGGTAGTTACGACGAAGCCTTTAGCGGGGTCAAAGACGCGTATGTAGCCAAGCTATCTAATGACTTATCCACTTTGGTCGCTGCCACTTTTTTGGGTGGAGGGAGTTGGGAAGGAGGCTTATCGATATGGGCTGAAGATTCCGGGAATGTTATCGTATCGGGAGCAACTGGATCTGCTGATTTCCCAACGACCAGCAATGCCTATGACAATACGTATAATGGTGGCACCAATGACGTTTTTGTATGTAAACTCAACAACAATTTATCCCAACTCTTGGTATCCACTTTTATTGGAGGTGATGATGATGATTACGGATATGACCTCACTCAAGACCAAGCGGGTAATATTTTTCTTTGCGGCGTGACGGAATCGGCCAATTTCCCGTCCTTCCATGGCTTCGACCAATCCTTTAATGGTGGTTTTGAGGATGTATTTGTATGCAAATTAAATAATGGGTTAACCAATTTATTGGCTTCTACTTATCTGGGCGGTAGTACGGATGAAAGTGCTGACGCAGTTATTGCTGATCAGGCAGGGAATATCTTTATTGCCGGATTTACTTATTCGCCTGATTTCCCAATTGCTGGTGTGGTATATGATTCCACCCATAATGGTTCTGGTGACATCTTCATCTCCAAGCTCGGCAACAATCT
Source organism: Saprospiraceae bacterium (assembly GCA_013214265.1). GTDB lineage: Bacteria > Bacteroidota > Bacteroidia > Chitinophagales > Saprospiraceae > DT-110. Next base: position 1,112 of record JABSSK010000528.1, read on the forward strand.
GGATACTTTGATCGCATCTACCTTTATTGGTGGGACAAATTTTGAAGAGAGCCATGCTATTGCGCTCGATTCCTTGCAAAATATATTTATTGCCGGCTATACTGGGTCATTTGAATACCCATCAACACCAGGTGTTTTCGACCCTAGTTTTAATAATAATCACGATGCTATCATCACCAAAATAGACAATAACCTCACCAATATATTAGCTTCTACCTTTATTGGTGGAACTGGTGCAGACGATGCTTACGGACTGGTTGTTCAGGGGACCCAAAATGTATTTATCACGGGAGTCACCTTTTCAAACGACTATCCCACTACTACAAATGCATCAGACGACACCTACAATGGGCGTCGGGACATCTTATTATCTCGTTTGTCTTTTGACTTATCGGAATTATAAGAATCCACATACATTGGTGGAAGCGATAACGATTGGGCGCTGGATCTGGGTATTGACAGTGAAGGCAGTGCTTTTATTGGTGGCGGCACTTTCTCTGATAACTTCCCTATGGTTGGCAGTCCGTATGATGGTTCCTTTAATGGAGGTGAGGACATTATCATTGCCAAAATCGCAGGCTGTGGTGTGAATGACTTTTGTGACTCTGATGTTATGTTCGGTTCTATTTTCCTGGATGTGGACAGGAATCCTTATTGTTTGGAAGGATGTAGTGCGACAGCTGGTGCAGGACCTCAACGAGATGGTGGTTGTTTTCCGCAAGCAACAGTTTGGTATACATTTACACCTGCAGCATCTCGACCATGCATCAAAATTTCGGTAACCAGTGAGGTATTAATCCAGCCCCAGATGGCGGTTTTTCAGGACGCATGCCCAGGTAGTAGTTCTTCGATACCATTTACTTGTGCTGTAGGTTCAGCCGGAATGCTCGACATCCAAATGGGTGTTGAGGCAGGTGTTACCTATTATATTGCGGTTTCGGATGCCACCGGTGCTGAAGGATATTTTGATATTTGTTTAGTTCATTCCCCTGAAGATGCGCTGGCACTTACTGTAGATGCACGAGATGTACAATGTTTTGAGCGTGGCAATGGAGAAATTAATCTTACCGTAACTAATGGAACTGGTATTATTGACTACGACTGGAATCAAGATTGGCTCGATGGGATGATGCATGTGAACACGCTTTCTATTGGCACATACTCGGTTACGGTTACCGACGAGAATAACTGCGTAGCAGAGTCCGATTCGGTTGTCATTAGTCAGCCTGACCAGCTTTTCGTTGACTTGGTGCTAGAGGATATTATGGCCAATAATACCATTATATACGGCGATACTATCCTTGCTTGGGCCGATGCTTCTATCGGTAATGAAGCCATTAGTCGTATTAGCTGGCTTCCAGCGAATGTACTCACCAGTACGCTTACGGATGCTGTCATTGATCAATATATTTCCCCCTTACAAGCCACGGAATTAATAGTCATCTTAGAAGATACGATGGGTTGTAGTGTTTCCGATTCAACATACATTTTAGTTAGTGATGACTTTCCCTTTTACGTTCCAAACGCTTTTGCCCCACTAAGTACACAAGCAAAGAATGCCATTTTCCGGCCTTTTTTCAGCAATAAAGTGCAAGCTATACATTCCATGCGGGTATTTAACCGTTGGGGCAATGTTGTGTATGAGCGTTTTGATTTTCCGGGCTGGG
>JABSSK010000529.1 GCA_013214265.1 Saprospiraceae bacterium
AGCCAGATTTACATTATTGGCTAGAATAACCCGATCACCAATAATACAGTCATGTGCAACATGGACATAAGCCATCAGCAAACAATCACTTCCTACCTTTGTAGTGCCGGCGTAGGTCGTTCCGCGGTTTATAGTTACATATTCTCTAATTGTGGTTCGGTCACCGATTTCAGCTGTTGTTGTTTCACCGTCAAACTTAAGGTCTTGCGGTATTCCTGAAATGACAGCACCCGGAAAGATTTTGCAATCTGCTCCGATACGTGCGCCTTCGAAGATAGTGACATTAGGCCCAATCCATGTACCTTCACCAATAACAACGTTTTTGTCAATATAACAAAACGGGCTAATGGTTACGTTTGCACCAATTTGAGCTTCAGGATGAATATAACCTTGTGCTTGTTGATTCATGTTACGAGCGCTTGACAATTTGAGCTGTTAACTCGGCTTCAGAAACAATTTTGTTGCCTACATACGCGGTACCCTGCATTTGGCAGATGCCTCGGCGAATAGGTGCGAGTAATTCCATTTTTAAAACCAAAGTATCTCCTGGAACTACTTTATGTTTAAATTTTCCATTATCGATCTTAAGGAAATAGGTATCCCAATTTCCAGGATCTTCAACTGTGGACAGAGCCAGTATACCCCCCGTTTGCGCTAGTGCTTCAAATTGTAATACACCAGGCATTATAGGGTTTTCAGGAAAGTGACCTTGAAAGTACCCCTCGTTAAAAGTCACATTTTTGACCCCTACGACATGCGTTTTCGATAGCTCAATAATTTTGTCAATTAATAAGAACGGAAAACGGTGTGGTAGCCATTTTGAAACGGCAACGGAATCAAATAAAGGCTCAGCGTCGGGGTCGTATTTGGGCTTTCCTTTTAGTTTTCGTTGTTCAATATAGTGTTTTCGAAGAATCTTTGTAAACTCGACGTTGGCACTGTGCCCTGGTTTGGTGGCCAGAATCCTGCCTTTAATAGGTTTTCCGAGTAACGAGATATCCCCAATTACGTCCAATAATTTATGACGTGCAGGTTCATTGCGGAAGTGAAGGTCAAGGGTGTTCAAGATACCCTCACTGTCAACAGTAACACTTGGCTTGCCTAGTTTCTTAGCCAGTTGATCTAATTCTGATTGATTCATCGGTCGGTCGGCAATCACTATGGCGTTGTCCAAATCACCACCCCGAATCAGGTTTTGATCGAACAGGTATTCAAGTTCATGTAGAAAAACAAAGGTACGACTGGGAGCTATTTGATCGTGGAAATCTTCTAGGTTTTGCAAGGTAGCATATTGCTGACCCAACACCTTAGAATTAAAATCGATCATAGTTGTGATCTGAAAATGATCAGCTGGAAGTGCTACGATCTCGGTACCGGTATTTTCATCTCGGTATGTAATTGGAACTTCAACCTCAAAATAGTCCTTTTCGGCTTCTTGTTCCTGAATTCCGGCCTCCATCAGTGTGGTAACAAAAGGTTGAGCACTACCATCCATAATCGGTACTTCCGGACCGTTTAGAGCGATCAAGATATTATCAATCTGAAGGCCGCTAAGTGCAGAGAGCACATGCTCAATAGTACTTACCTGTGCTTCCCCCGACTTAATAACCGTTCCACGCTGGGTAGAAACGACCCGACTTACATCAGCATTAATAATAGGGCTTCCTTCTAGGTCGGTACGTTGGAACTTAAAACCATGATTTTCAGGGGCGGGATGAAAGGTAAGCTGAACGTCCTCACCTGTATGCAGACCAACTCCTTGTAAGGATACAGATTTTTCAATCGTGCGTTGCTTCATAAGACTTAACCAGTGGCAAATTTTAGCAAATATACGTTTTTAAATGACTTGCGAAACGTAGGTTGGTATGTTTGATGGCCTAAATGGCTATTTATCTCGTTTCTCTAAGTCCCGGATACGCTTGTCGAGATTAGGTAGGCGCCTAAAAATAGAATATGCCTTTAAATAATCATTATACGCTATTGCTGGTGTACCGAATAAAGCTGTTTTGGGCTTTTTAATGCTGCTCATAATACCTGATTGCCCTTGGATGCTGGTATTATCAGCTATGGAGATATGACCAGCAAAACCAACTTGACCTCCAATGATGCAATTTTTTCCAATTTTAGTGCTTCCTGCAATGCCCGTTTGCGCCGCTATAACTGTATTTTCTCCAATCTCAACATTATGGGCAACCTGAATGAGGTTATCCATTTTAACACCTTTACGAATAATTGTTGAACCCATTGATCCCCGATCAATTGACGTGTTTGAACCAATTTCGACGAAGGATTCTATGATTACGTTTCCCAGTTGTGGAATCTTCTTGTAGGAGCCATCCGCCTGAGGAGCAAAACCAAACCCATCACTGCCAATTACGGTGTTAGGGTGTATGACACAGTGATCACCAATAATACAATCGTCCATAATGCGTACGCCTGCGCATAATCGTACCGATTTTCCTATCCGTACATTCTTCCCGATATACACTTGAGGCTCAATCAGGGTGAAATCCCCTATTTGGGTGCCCGCAGCAATAATAGTATAGGCGCCTACTGAAATATGTTTCCCTACCGAAGTGGTTTCATCAATAGAAGCTAATGTTGATATCTCACGATCTTGTAGAGATACAGATCGGGCATTATTAAAGGCTTCCATCAAAGTGGCTACTGCAGAATAGACATCAGGAACTCTTATCAGGACCGGAGTTAGTTCTTGTTTGGGTATCCAATCATTGGTCAAAATAATAGCGGAAGCTGTGGTTTGGTAGGCG